>NZ_DBDF01000065.1:27071-27195 GCF_002293435.1 Bacteroides sp. UBA939
CCGAATCCCATCTTCTGCATATACTCATCGGCAATGGCTATCAACTGTTCGTCTGCCAGCACATCATTGGGATGCGGATTGAGGGAGATGTGCAGAACCGGTTCTTCCGTTCTCCGGTTAGCCG
>NZ_DBDF01000065.1:27315-40330 GCF_002293435.1 Bacteroides sp. UBA939
TTCCCTATTTTTGCAACCATAAGCCGGAATATTTACGTTCAAAATCTTCAATCTGACCGGATATTTTCCGTTGCAATTCGACTAATTCGATGGTCGTTTTCTCTAATTTATAGAGCAATGCCATTGCTTTTTTCTCCGAGAAATTGGATTTCAGAGCCTTAACAATCTGATTGTAATTCGTTCCTATCGCCCGGAACTGTCCGTAGAAAGTAGTCAGTCGCATGTAATAATCCTGCATCCCTTTATCAATCTGCACCACTTTTACAGGCTTTGAGAAAATGCAGGAGAGTATAAACTTGGTCTTATCCTGTGCCTGCGATTGCTCAAACAGGCTGAGGAACTGGTCGTGCGTAACGGCATTCATCCGAACGCTGTACCTGAATACGGCAGGGTCTTGTTTCGGAAGCCTGCCCACCTTCCTTTTTCTCGTTTCATCCATTGAAAATCGTTTTTGAAAGTTGTTACTGAATTATGACTTCGGAGTAATTCCTCCCCTTTCAAGGGGCAAGGTGTTTTTGGCAGACAAATGCTATTTTGGCGGACAAAAACATACCTTGCCATGTTCTAATGAACATCGAAATCCACCCACATCCGTGTGCGGATTTGTGGCTAACTTTACTTTGAAAAAGTAAGTTCCGAGAGGAGGAGAATAATCCCGCTGCAAAGTTAAATCCATTGATAATAAGTGAGATAAAACGAAACTATGCCAACCACTGCCAAATACTACCACTCAAAAAAAGTTGTGGATTTTTATCTTTTTGAATAACTAAAAGAGAATATTCAGCCGGATTAGGAGAAAGAAATTCTTTCGGTAGAAAACAAAGGCTAAATAAACCAACATTCTACCACTGAAGTGCCAACCGCTACCACACAGGTCTGATTATTAGGATTATACAAAAATCATGTATTTACTTTGCCGGAGAAACAGGGAAGTAAGGAGTTGCTTTTTTATTGAATTGAACTTTTTGACAGTGCTGAAACAGAACAAGAGAGTGCTAAAAAACGACTGGTTTGCTGTTCTACTGGTTTGCTGATTTATTGGTTTACTCTTTTGCTGGCTTACAGTTTTACTGATAGACTGGTTTATCAAAGTAACTTCTTGAAGAACAAAGGACATATACCAGTGAAGGATTAGAGAAGAAACTCAGCATAAAAACAAAAACACAGTTAAGTAAAGAAGGACTTCCCCGCTTTTCTATTTCTATATAAAAGGAATGTTTCACTAAAATAATTATTTAAGAACATGGAAAAGAAAGAAAAGAAAACATTATTAGTTGCCTTTTCCACCCAGAAGGGCGGAATCGGAAAGAGTGCCTTAACAGTGCTAATGGCGAGCTACTTTCATTATGTGAAAGGTTACAGTGTAGGAGTGATTGATTGCGACTATCCGCAATACAGCATCTACAAGATGCGGGAGAGGGATAAAGAGATCGTAAACAAAATCCCTTACTACAAGGAGAAGTCCTTCAGCCAGTACAAAGAACTGGGCAAACGAAATTATCCGGTGGACAAAGCACCTGCTCCCCAAGCCATAGACGCGGCAAAGAAGATGATTGACGAATATATCGGCGACATCCCCGATATTATCTTCATCGACCTGCCGGGAACATTGAACAGCGAAGGAATTGTCCGCACGCTGGCATCGTTGGACTATATTTTCTCTCTCATCTCCGCCGACAGGATGGTATTGCAATCCACATTGGAATTTGCCGGAACCATCAACGACCGGATTATCAGTACGGGTAAAAGCCGGTTGAGGGGACTTTACCTCTTGTGGAATATGGTGGATGCCCGTGAGAAATCTGACCTGTACAAAATATACGAAGAAGGTATTGGCGAACTGGGATTATCCGTGATGAAGAATTTTCTGCCCGATACCAAACGCTACCGCCATGAGATGACCGAATCGGTTGCGCCCATCTTCCGGTGTACCCTTTTTCCGGTCGATAAACGATTGGTGAAAGGCAGCCGATTGGATTTGCTGGCAGATGAGATAGAAGAATTGATACATATTAAACAGTAACCGCTATGGCAAAACGCAGTGATGGAATCGTTAAAGTCGATGATATTGACGAAAAAGAATTTCTAAGTATTTTAGACGGCAGGGCGACACCTACCGCTTTACCCTCAAAAGATAAAAAGGAAAAGCCGGAAACTTCTGTTTCGGAAACGGAAGAGCCGGAAAAAGTTGTTTTTGAAGAAAAAGACTCCACGCCAAAACGTAGCTACAAGAAAAAGAGGAACAGCGAATATATTGACGCTTTCCTGAAACCCAGAGTATTGAAACAACGCCAAAGCGTATATATCAGTCAGGATGTACACGACTTTATTGCAAAAATTGTAAAGAAGTTGGGTGTAAGGAATATGACTGTCGGTGTATTTATAGATACGGTCATGACACAGCATATCACCGAACATGCCGATGAACTGAGGGCTATCTATTACAGGGAAGAAGCGGATATTTTCAAAAACATACTAAACAACAGCGAAGATGATGGAAACTTCTAAACTGATATTGATACTTATTATCTATACGGCTATCCTGCTACTTGTGGTATTTTACGTGTACCCTTTCGGGAAGGAGTTATTCAAACGCAGAATCTCAATTCGTATCCAAATCGGCACAAAAGAAAAAGAGCCGAAAGAAGCAGAGACACCAAAAGAATCAGTTGTTGAGCCGAAAGAACCTGAAAAATTTCCTTCCGTTTTAGGCAAATCAACTTTTGTCCTGCGCCAACCCCTGCCTCATGCTGCCACTGATTCGGAAACGGGAAATAGTACCAAAAAAGAAGATACATTTGTCCCCGAAACGGAAAAACCGGAGAGTTCGACTGTCAATTACGAAACGGGCGAAGGAGTAGAAATACCGGAAGAAGATAAGAATGTTCACACCCCCGATGTTGATTTGAATGATGAGGGAAAAGAACTTGAAGGTAATGACATTCAAGCAGAAGCCAGCGGAGTAGACTATCGGGAATTGGGGCAGACGGCAAAGGCGGTAAGCGATCCGGCAAACAGCAGCCCATTGGATGAAGAACTGGCGGGAAAGGTGTTGAGTGAAAACCAGTACACCGACTTGGTTAAATCCATGCAGAACGACCGTCCCGAATATTCCAAGCGGATAACGGAGTTGATAGATAAGTATGACCGGAAGCTGTCGGAAAGTCAGAACGGAAAGATAAAGACCAGTCGCAAGAAACAGAAACTATATGAGTCCGAAGATTTTAAGAATTTCAGTATTAACGAAATATCATAATATAATAGAAAGGAGGTAAGATATGGTAAAATAACCGAGTAAGAAGGCATCAGTAAATGCCGTAAAAAAGAAAAGATGTGTTTTGTATAGGGACTATTCACCCCGCTAAAAGAGCAAAATACATCTTCCATTATCCACAAATTAATTCAAAGTTAAACCCAGTCTTGGAGTAAGGGGAACCAATAAGGTAAGTTCCCCGCTCTCGGACTTAACAACAATTTTATGTCGAAAAAAATAAAAAACAACGTTCAGAGAAAGTTCTTCGCGCTGGTAGCCATGCTTTTCACAGTAGCCAACACATTTGCACAAGGCAACGGTATGGCAGGTATCACAGACGCCACCAGCATGGTTTCCGGTTATTTTGATCCCATCACCAAACTGATTTACGCCATCGGCGCTGTGCTGGGACTCGTCGGAGGCGTTAAGGTCTATTCCAAGTTCCAGTCCGGCGACCCCGATACAAGTAAAACTGCTGCCAGTTGGTTCGGCGGGTGTATCTTCCTGATTGTTACGGCGACTATTCTCCGCTCATTCTTCCTATAATAATATGGTGGAATTTAATATCAACAAAGGCATTGGCCGCCCGGCGGAATTTAGGGGTTTGGTCGCTCAATACCTCTTTATTTTTGTCGGCGGTCTGCTTGCCGTCTTTGTGGTAACGGTTATCATCTACATGATTGGCGTTCCACAAATGATATGTGTAGGATTCGGTTTGGTTTCCGGCTCCGTCCTTGTCTGGCTGACCTTCCACCTGAATGGGAAGTACGGACAGCACGGGCTGATGAAAGTACAGGCGACCAAGAACCATCCCCGGTATATCAGCAACAGACGGCGGCTTCAACGCCTTTTCACACATATCAAACGAAAGGAGGAAAGACAATGAGGAACACATCAAAAATAACCACGCTAGAAAATAAGTTTCCGCTGCTTTCGGTGGAGAACGATTGTATTATTAGCAAAGATGCGGATATAACAGTCGGTTTCAAAGTGGAACTGCCGGAAATCTATTCGGTAACCACCGAAGAATATGCCGCTATTCATTCGGCATGGGTCAAAGCCATCAAGGTGTTACCGGATTACAGTATTGTCTGCAAACAGGACTGGTTTACCGAAGAACGCTACAAGGCGGAGACTGACCGGGAAAATATGAGCTTCTTGAGTAAATCCTACGAACGCCACTTCAACGAACGACCGTTCCTGAAGCACACCTGTTACCTCTTCCTAACCAAAACGACGAAGGAAAGAGCCAAACAGCAGGGCAACTATACGGCTCTCACTCGTGGCTTCCTCGTTCCAAAGGAAATGCAGAGTAAGGAAACAGCACAGAAGTTTCTGGAGTCAGTCGACCAGTTTGAGCGGATTATGAACGATTCGGGATTCATTACGCTTCAGCGACTGACAACTGATGAGATTGTAGGAAGGGAGGACAAAGCCGGTATTATCGAAAACTATTTTTCCCTGATGGGCGATACCACTTCGCTGGAAGATATATCGCTCGGCGCAGGAGAAATGAAGATTGGCGATAATTTCCTTTGTCTGCATACGCTCTCCGATACGGACGACTTGCCGGGGAAAGTATATACCGACAGCCGTTATGAACGCTTGTCCACTGACCGGAGCGATTGTCGTTTGTCTTTTGCCGCACCCATCGGGGTATTGCTTTCCTGTAATCATTTGGTCAGCCAGTACATCTTTATAGATGACCATACGGAAAATCTAAAGAAATTCGAGAAGCAGGCGAAAAACATGCACTCGCTCGGACGCTATTCCCGTTCTAACCAAATTAACAAGCAGTGGATCGAAGATTACCTGAACGAAGCCCACAGCTTCGGACTGACTTCGGTACGTTGCCACGTCAATGTCATGGCATGGGCGGATAACCACGAAGAGTTGAAGCGTATCAAGAACGATGTGGGTAGCCAGTTGGCTTTGATGGAATGCAAGCCCCGCCACAACACGATTGATGTTCCAACGCTCTTTTGGGCAGGAATAGCAGGAAATCAGGGTGATTTTCCGGCGGAGGAAAGTTTCTATACGTTCATCGAACAGGCTTTGTGCTTCTTTATTGAGGAGACCAACTATCGTGATTCGCTTTCTCCCTTCGGTATCAAGATGGCAGATCGCAACGGCAAGCCCATCCATCTGGATATTTCGGACTTGCCGATGAAGAAAGGAATCATCACGAACCGCAACAAGTTTATCTTGGGGCCGTCGGGTTCGGGAAAATCCTTTTTCACCAACCATCTCGTCCGCCAGTATTATGAGCAGGGAACGCATGTGTTGCTTGTCGATACTGGTAATTCATACGAGGGTCTGTGCAACTTGATTCACAACAAGACGAAAGGGGAAGATGGAGTGTATTTTACGTACACCGAAGAAAACCCGATTTCATTTAATCCTTTTTTCACGGACGATGGGGTCTTCGACATTGAGAAACGGGAGAGTATCAAAACACTTATCCTGACGCTCTGGAAGCAAGAACACGAAAAGCCTTCGGGAGCGGAAAGCGTAGCCCTGTCCAATGCGGTCAATGAGTACATCACCCTGATAAAGAACGACAAGAGTATTGTCCCTTCGTTTAATACCTTTTACGAGTTCATCAAAAATGAATATCGTTCAAGTATCGACAGTAAAAAGGTAAGGGAAAAGGATTTTGATATAGACAATTTCCTTTTCATACTCGAACCATTTTACAAGGGTGGCGAATACGATTACCTGCTCAACTCCGACCAAGAATTGGACTTACTGAACAAACGCTTTATTGTATTCGAAATTGACAAAGTGAAGGATAACCCCGTTCTTTTTCCTATCATCACGATTATCATTATGGAGGTGTTTATCAATAAGATGCGCCGTCTGAAAGGGGTGCGAAAGATGATACTTTTGGAAGAGGCTTGGAAGGCAATCGCTACCGATTCGATGGCTATGTATTTGAAATATTTGTTCAAAACCGTTCGTAAATTCTTCGGAGAGGCAGTGGTGGTTACGCAGGAAGTGGACGATATTATCCATTCCCCAATCGTTAAGGAAGCCATTATCACTAATTCCGACTGTAAAATCCTGTTAGACCAGCGAAAATACATGAATAAGTTCGATGGCATTCAGAATATGCTTGGGCTGACGGATAAAGAACGGGGACAGATACTTTCCATCAACATGGCGAATGACCCTTCGAGGCTCTATAAGGAAGTGTGGATAGGATTGGGTGGGGCGCAGTCGGCAGTCTATGCCACAGAGGTTTCCAGAAGCGAGTATCTGACCTATACCACTGAAGAAACGGAAAAGGTAGAGGTCTTCCGCCTTGCCGAAGAATTGGGCGGGGACTTGGAACTCGCCATAAAACGGCTCTCCACAAAAGAAGAAAAATAAGAGTTTAAAAATCAGTAATTTATTTATTAAAAATCAAGTAAATATGAAGATAAGAATTTTCATGTTATGCGTAAGCTGTATGCTTGCCATAACGGGGGCGAAAGCCCAATGGGTGGTCGCCGATCCGGGAAATCTGGCGCAGGGTATTATCAATGCCACCAAAAACATCGTGCAAACTTCGAGTACGGCAACCAACATGCTGAACAATTGTGCGCCCATCAAGGCGATATAATGAATGTAGCACTAGCAAGCTATTAGGTAAGTGTTCTTTGAAAAACCTATCACCACCCACTTATCTGCAATGGAAACAACGCAGGGAGTATAGCATGTCGGGAAATCCATAAGTCAATTAGTTACCAAATTGCGACTGAATGGTGAGGTGAAACAGATAGATATGGGGATAAAATCCTGATTGATTGAATGATAGTCCGAGTGGTACATGAGCAGACTATAGCGTAAGGTAACTAAACTCGCTATACCTATGATACTTCTGTTGTGGAAGTTGTACAGCAGAAGCAAGAACCTATCAGAGGCACAAGTGCAATAAGCAATAAAGGGCGGAAGTCATATCCGACAATCTATCACAGCTAAAATAATCTGAGTAATCAGGTTACGTCATTTATATCACAAATGGGGATTGCCTAAACCGGAAAGCCAGTTGTAAGGCTATGGGGTCTGCCCCTGAATATCCGGCATGGCAACGGAGCTTCCGTAGTAGTCCGAGCAAGGGAAAGCCTTGTACATGGCGAAGGGGAGCAGCTAATATTTTTAGTACAAATAAAGGAAAATGTGAGAGACATTATGAGAAGTCCGGAAAAAGTATTAAACAGTCTATCAGAGCATAGCAAAATTTCGACGTACAGATTTGAACGGCTTTACCGTATTCTGTTCAATGAGGAAATGTTTTATGTTGCCTATCAACGCATTCATGCGAAACCGGGCAATATAACAAAAGGTTCAGACGGGAAAAATATAGACCAAATGAGCCTGCCTCGCATTAAAAATTTGATTGATTCGCTGAAAGACGAATCATATCAGCCCCAACCATCAAGGAGGGTATATATCCCGAAGAAAAACGGGAAAATGCGTCCACTTGGTGTACCGACTTTTGATGATAAGTTACTGCAAGAGGTAGTTAGAATGGTATTGGAAGCCATATATGAAGGAAGTTTTAAAGATACTTCACATGGATTTCGCCCCAAACGAAGCTGTCATACGGCATTAGCTCAAATCCAAAAGTCATTCTGCGGAACAAAATGGTTCATAGAGGGAGATATCAAAGGATTCTTCGACAATATAAACCACAATATACTGATACAGATATTGGAGGAACGTATTGTAGACCAAAGATTCATTCGCCTGATACGAAAATTTTTGAACGCAGGATATATCGAAGACTGGAAATTTCATAAAACGTACAGCGGAACGCCGCAGGGAGGTATTGTAAGTCCGATTTTGGCAAACATATACCTTGATAAATTAGACAAATATATGAAAGAGTACACACAGAATTTTGATAAAGGGAAGAACAGGAAGCGGAGTGAAGAATCCCGTTCAATCGGGCATAAGATACGCTGGGCTCGGGAAAAACTAAGAATGGTAACGGACGAAACCGAAAGAGAGAAATGGACTCTACGGCTGAAAGCCTTGCAAAAGGAAAGTGTACTAATACCAAGTGGTGACGAAATGGATAGTAACTACAGAAGATTAAAATATGTGAGATATGCAGATGACTTTCTGATTGGAATTATCGGGAGTAAAGAAGATGCAGTTAATCTAAAGGAAGATATTAAGAATTTCCTAATGGATAAACTTGCCTTAGAACTCTCGGATGAGAAAACCCTGATAACCCACACTCAAAAAGTGGCAAAATTTCTTGGATATGAAATTGATGTAATGAAATCCAACACCACAAGAAGAAGCAATAACGGAGCATTAAGACGAGCCTTTAACAAAAGAGTTCGGCTAATGATTGGAAAGGATATGATAAAAAACAAATTGCTCGACCATCGTGTAGTGGAAATTAAAATACACAATGGAAAAGAGCAATGGAAACCAAAATCCAGACCAAGACTTACAATTATTGACGACCTTGAAATTCTTGAAAAATACAATCAGGAAATAAGGGGATTGGTAAACTACTTTTCTTTGGCAAATAATGCCCGTGAGTTACAGAGTTTTGGATATATCATGCAATATAGCATGTATAAGACCTTTGCTCATAAATATAGAACTAAGGTGACTGAAATTTTGAAGAAATATCACAAGAACGGTCATTTCACAGTAAACTATAAACTCAAAAACGGTACAGTGAAAAGCAGGCTCTTTTATCATGACGGGTATAAACGAAAAGACCCGATGGAAAACGTAAATATTGACAATCTGCCAAACGTAGTTATGTACACAGTATCAACAAGCCTCATTGACAGGCTGAAAGCGGAAAAGTGCGAACTATGCGGAGCCACGGATGGGCTGATTATGCATCATGTGCGTAAACTAGGTGAGCTGAAAGGCAAACAACCGTGGGAGAAACTTATGATTGCACGAAGACGCAAAACAATAGCTGTATGTGGTAGTTGTCATCAAAAAATTCATTTAGGATGTATAGACTGATAATATTAGTGGAGAGCCGTATACGCAGGAATGTGTACGTACGGTTTGGAGGCGAGTATTTGGAAACCGACCATAGTAATATGATACGGCGCCGGGTACTTAGCCTACTTAAGGAAGTTCAAAAAGTATATAATCAAGGGCGTGAGTATTACGATGCCCTGAAAAAGGTAAATAATCTTGTGAAGGACGCGCGCAAAGTGCAGAAAACCATCCTTTTGGTGGGCGAAATTACCGACATCTATGTGAACAGCTTTGAGAATATGCTCTCCGATGACAATTTTACGGTAGAGGAATTAGTCGCTATCGCCAATGGTTATACCAAACTGCTCAACGAATCGGATGATGTGTTGCAGGAACTCAAGGGGATTGTGAATGTCAGCACCCTGTCGCTGTCCGATAAGGAACGGATGGAGGTGATAGATAATGCCTACAACAAGATGCTGGAATACCGCAATCTGGTGAAGTATTATACCAACAAGAATATTTCTGTGTCCCTGCTTCGTGCGAAGGTAAAAAACGAAACGCAGCGGGTATTGGACTTGTACGGGGACGAAAACGACAGATATTGGTAAGCTATGGAGTTTGAAAACATCCATCAGATACTCCGCGACCTGTACAGCGACATGATGCCGCTCTGCGGCGACCTCATCGGGGTTGCCAAAGTCATTGCCGGAATCGGTGCATTGCTCTATGTCTCTTCTCGTGTGTGGCAATCAATCGCTCGGGCAGAACAGATAGATGTCTATCCGCTGCTACGTCCTTTTGCCATCGGCATCTGCATCATGTTCTTTCCGACATTGGTGCTGGGTACGGTAAACTCTATCCTGAATCCGGTGGTGCAGGGTGCGCACGGAATACTGGGACAACAAACATTGGATATGCGGGCATTGGCGGAAACCAAAGACAAGCTCGAAATCGAGCAGAAAAAACGTAGCAAGGAAACCGCCTACTTAGTCGATCGGGAGGAGTTCGACAAGAAACTGGAGGAACTTGGTATCACGGATGCGCCTGAAATAGCGGGGATGTATATAGAACGCGCTTTCTATGACATGAAGAAATGGTTTCAAAGCCTGTTCCGCTCGTTTCTGGAGACACTTTTTAATGCCGCCGCCCTGATTATAGATGTGATACGGACATTCTTCCTGATTGTCCTTGCCATCTTGGGGCCGATAGCTTTTGCTATCTCGGTCTTCGATGGCTTCCAATCGACACTTGTCCAGTGGCTTACCCGCTATGTCAGTGTTTACCTGTGGCTTCCCGTATCGGATTTGTTTAGTTCCATCATGGCGCGGCTTCAGGTGCGGATGCTCGAAAGCGATATTACCCGTATGCAACAAGACCCGAACTATTCGCTGGACGCTTCTGACGGTGTGTATGTGGTTTTCCTGCTTATCGGTATTGTGGGATTTTTTACGATTCCGACTGTTGCCGGATGGATTATTCAGGCAGGGGGCATGGGTAACTACGGTAAGAATGTGAACCAAGCCTCATCCAAAGCGGCTACGATGGCCGGTGCAGGAGCGGGTGCGGCAACAGGGAATGTGGTTGGTCGTTTGAAGAAAATGTTGTAAGCAGAGCCAATGGTCTAATAAGCCAATGTGCCAATGGATAGATAATTACAAGGCTCGGTAATTACCATTGGTATATTGGCACATTAAAAAAACATGGAATTTAAAAGTTTAAAAAATATCGAAACGAGTTTCCGGCAAATCAGGCTGTTCGGCATTGTCTTTCTTTGCCTATGCGCCATAGTCGCCGGATACTCCGTATGGAGCGCATACAGTTTCGCCGAAAAACAGCGAGAGAAAATCTATGTGCTGGACGATGGGAAATCGCTCATGCTCGCCCTGTCGCAAGACCTCTCGCAAAACCGTCCGGTGGAAGCGCGGGAACATGTCAAACGTTTCCACGAACTGTTTTTCACGTTATCACCTGACAAGAATGCGATAGAGAGTAATATCCGGCGGGCGATGGTGCTTTGCGACAAGACGGCTTTCAATTACTATAAGGACTTGGCGGAGAAAGGCTATTATAATCGAATAATCTCCGGCAATATCATTCAGAACGTGATTGTGGACAGTATCCGCTGTAACTATGATGTGTATCCCTATCAGGCTGTTACGTATGCCCGCCAGATTATCATCCGGGAAAGCAACCTGACGGAACGTTCGCTGGTTACCACCTGCCAACTGCTGAACACATCCCGATCGGATGACAACCCTCACGGCTTCTTTATGGAGAATTTTGAGATAAAGGAGAATAAAGACTTGATGACCGTTGAACGCTAATATCTTATCAAACAATGAAATATTTAAAGCATATTCTCAAAGAAATAGGATACAGCATCAATGATTTTCTGCGCCGGATATGCGGAGGGCTTTCTCCCGATGCACGGCTGATTGTCATTCTCTCCATGTTGCTGGTTTTCACCATCGGAAATCTGTATTTCTCTATCTCCACCATATACAACTGGGGACATACGGACGGAAGAAAAGAAATTCCCGAAGTGCAGCACATAGAGGGTTTGGAGATAATAGACTCTCCGATTGATAGGTATCTACAAGACATGGACAGTATTAATCATCAAAATTTTGAATAAATGAAGAAAGAACAGGAAAAAGAAAAACCTGATCCGCATAAACAGCAGGAACAGGAAAAACAGAAGCAGCAACTGAAAAAGTACGGCTTCTTCGCCCTGATAGGCATTATCTTCTTGGGGGCGTTGTACCTGATTTTCGCTCCCTCTACCGCCGATAAGGAAAAAGAGGAACAGGGGACGGGCTTCAATATGGAAATTCCAGACCCCAATAATCAGGGAATTATCGGTGATAAACAGAAAGCCTACGAACAGGAAGCCTTGATGCGTAACAAAAATGAGAAACGCAAATCACTGGAAGACTTTTCATCTCTTATTGGAGGCGAACAGGAGGCAATAGACGAAAATGTAACCCTGATAACCGAAGAGAAGACAAGCCGAAAGCCTGCGCCTTCGAGAGATGCAATCCGCAACTCCGCATCTTCTTACCGGAATATCAGCAGCACGTTGAGTAATTTCTACGAAGAGCCAGCCAAAGAAGAGGATGAACAAGTGCAGCTTGCCCTCGAATGGCGCATTCAGGAGTTGGAACGAAAATTAGAAGAGGAAACTGCCAAGCAGAATGCAGCCGATGACCAGTTGGCTCTTATCGAAAAATCCTATCAGATGGCGGCTAAGTATATGCCGAATGGGCAAGCATCCCAAGCTAAACAAGCGGAAAGCGAAGATATAACGCTTGAAGCGGGAGGTTCTCAGGGTAATACCTCTAATAAAAGTGGCAGGAATGATAAGGCGCAAGTATCTGTTATCAAGCAGGTACGTGAGCAAACGGTATCGGCTCTGGCGCAGCATATTCCCAACACTGAATTTATTGCAGGTTTCAACCAGCCCCGCAATGTCGGCTTTAATACGATGGATGCGGTTGCCAGAGTAAACGAAAAGAATACCATTTCAGCGGTTATCCATGATGACCAGACGCTTATCAGCGGGCAAAGTGTGCGGCTGCGGCTGACGGAAGCCATGATAGCGGGTACTACAGTCATTCCTGCCAATTCCATTCTGACAGGTACAGCAGCGTTGCAAGGCGAAAGGCTGGGTATCTCCATCAATTCCATTGAGTTGAGCGGGGCGATTATTCCGGTGGAAATCCTTGTCTATGATTCGGACGGGCAACAGGGCATTTTTATTCCGAACTCACTGGAACTGGATGCTGTGAAAGAAATTGCCGCCAATATGGGAAG
>NZ_DBDF01000067.1 GCF_002293435.1 Bacteroides sp. UBA939
ATCGCTACCGATTCGATGGCCATGTACCTGAAGTATTTGTTCAAAACCGTTCGTAAGTTCTTCGGCGAGGCGGTGGTGGTTACGCAGGAAGTGGACGACATTATCCATTCCCCGATTGTCAAGGAAGCCATTATTACCAACTCCGACTGCAAGATTCTGTTAGACCAGCGAAAATACATGAATAAGTTCGATGGTATTCAGAATATGCTCGGACTAACGGATAAGGAACGGGGACAGATACTTTCCATCAACATGGCGAACGACCCGGCAAGGCTCTACAAGGAGGTGTGGATAGGACTGGGCGGGGCGCAGTCAGCGGTCTATGCGACAGAGGTTTCCAAAAGCGAGTACCTGACCTATACCACCGAAGAGACGGAAAAGGTAGAGGTCTTCCGCTTGGCCGGAGAGCTGGGCGGGGACTTGGAACTGGCGATTAAGCGGCTGGCAGAGAGCGAACGGGAATAAGCGGACCGTTACCTGGATGCTTTCTTTTCCTTAATCAGCGCGGATACGCCCAGAGGCAGCAAAACCAGCATTACCCCGGTACAGATTAATTTTAATTCAGCTCCGAATGTTAACCCGGACAGAACCGGGGAGGCTGTTAATGCTGAAATAAGGCTTAACAATAAGCCGCATCTACAACTTTTTTTCATAAAAAAGACTATTAAGAACAAAAACAAAATTAATTAAAATTTTAAAACCAATTCAATATGAAGATAAGAATTTTCATGTTATGCGTAAGCTGTATGCTTGCCGTAACGGGGGCGAAAGCCCAGTGGGTAGTCGCCGACCCGGGAAATCTGGCGCAGGGTATTATCAACGCCACCAAGAACATCGTGCAAACTTCCAGTACGGCAACCAATATGCTGAACAATTGTGCGCCCATCAAGGTGATATAATGAATGTAGCACTAGCAAGCTATTAGGTAAGTGTTCTTTGAAAAACCTATCACCACCCACTTATCTGCAATGGAAACAACGCAGGGAGTATAGCATGTCGGGAAAGCCATAAGTCAGTTAGTTACCAAATTGCGACTGAATGGTGAGGTGAAACAGATAGATACGAAGATAAAATCCTGATTGATTAAATGATAGTCCAAGTGGTACATGATCAGACTATAGCGTAAGGTAACTAAACCCGCTATACCTACGATACTTCTGCTGTGGAAGTTGTACAGCAGAAGCAAGAACGTATCAAAGGCACAAGTGCAATAAGCATTAAAGGACGGAAGTCATATCCGACAATCTATCACAGCTAAAATAATCTGAGCAATCAGGTTACGTCATTTATATCGCAAATGGGGATTGCCTAAACCGGAACGCCAGTTGTAAGGCTATGGGGTTTGCCCCTGAATATCCGGCATGGCAACGGAGCTTCCGTAGTAGTCCGAACAAGGGAAAGCCTTGTACATGGCGAAGGGAGGCAGCTAATATTATTTAATACAAATAACGGAAAATGTGAGAGACATTATGAGAAGTCCAGAAAGAGTATTAAACAGTCTATCGGAGCACAGCAAAGTTTCTGATTATCAATTTGAGAGACTTTACCGTATTCTGTTCAACGAGGAAATGTTCTATATTGCCTATCAGCGTATTCATGCTAAGCCAGGCAATATGACAGAAGGTTCTGACGGTAAAACCGTAAATAACATGAATCTAACCCGTATTAAAAAACTGATTGATTCATTGAAAGATGAATCATATCAACCCCAACCATCAAGGAGGGTATATATCCCGAAGAAAAACGGGAAAATGCGCCCACTTGGTGTACCGACTTTTGATGATAAGTTACTACAAGAGGTAGTTAGAATGGTATTGGAAGCCATATATGAAAGAAGTTTTGAAGACATTTCACATGGATTTCGCCCCAAACGAAACTGTCATACGGCATTAGCTCAGATTCAAAAGTCATTCTGCGGAACAAAATGGTTCGTAGAGGGAGATATCAAAGGATTCTTCGACAATATAAACCACAATATACTGATACAGATATTGGAGGAACGTATTGCAGACCAAAGATTCATCCGCCTGATACGAAAGTTCTTAAATGCAGGATATATTGAAGATTGGAAATTTCATAAGACGTATAGCGGAACGCCGCAAGGAGGCATTATCAGTCCGATTTTGGCAAATATATACCTCGACAAATTAGACAAATATATGAAAGAGTACACTCGAAAATTCGATAAGGGGAAGAACAGAAAACGAAATGAACTTTCAATTTCAATACAGCATAAAAAACGCTGGGCTCGTGAAAAACTAAGGATGGTAACGGATGAAACCGAAAGAGAAAAATGGATTCTACGGCTAAAAGCCTTACAAAAGGAAAGTGTATTAATACCAAGTGGTGACGAAATGGATAGTAATTACAGAAGATTAAAATATGTGAGGTATGCAGATGACTTTCTAATTGGGATTATTGGGAGTAAACAAGATGCAATTATTATAAAGGAAGATATTAAAAACTTCCTGACGAATAAACTTGCATTGGAACTCTCGGATGAGAAAACCCTGATAACCCATACAGAAAAAGCTGCAAAATTTCTTGGATATGAAATTGATGTGACGAAATCCAATACCACCAAAAGGAGCAATAACGGAGCATTAAGACGAGCTTTTAACAAAAGAGTTCGGTTAATGATTGGAAAGGATGTGATTAAAAACAAATTGCTCGAACACCGTGTATTGGAAATTAAAATACACAATGGTAGAGAGCAATGGAAACCCAAATCCAGACCAAGACTTACGATTGTAGACGACCTTGAAATCCTTGAGAAGTATAATCAGGAAATAAGAGGTCTAGTCAACTACTTTTCTTTGGCAAATAACGCCTGTGAGTTACAGAGCTTTGGATACATCATGAAATATAGCATGTGTAAAACCTTTGCTCATAAATATAGGACTAAAGTGACTAAGATTTTGAAGAAATATCATAAAAATGGTCATTTCACAGTAAACTATAAACTCAAAAATGGTGCTGTAAAAAGCAGACTCTTTTACCATGACGGGTATAAACGAAAAGATCCGATGAAGAATATTAATATTGACAATTTACCAAATGTAGTTATGTACACTGTATCGACAAGCCTTGTGGATAGGCTGAAAGCGGAAGAATGTGAATTATGCGGAGCTACGGATAAACTGATTATGCACCATGTGCGAAAACTCGGTGAGCTGAAAGGCAAACAATCGTGGGAGAAGCTTATGATTGCACGAAGACGCAAAACGATAGCTGTATGTGGTAGTTGTCATCAAAAAATTCACTTAGGATGTATAGACTGATAATATTAGTGGAGAGCCGTATACGCAGGAATGTGTACGTACGGTTTGGAGGCGAGTATTTGGAAACCGACCATAGTAATATGATACGGCGCTGGGTACTTAGCCTACTTAAGGAGGTTCAAAAGG
The DNA here is from genome assembly GCF_002293435.1 of Bacteroides sp. UBA939. Lineage (GTDB taxonomy): Bacteria > Bacteroidota > Bacteroidia > Bacteroidales > Bacteroidaceae > Bacteroides. The sequence continues at coordinate 3,408 of NZ_DBDF01000067.1, forward strand.
TGTACAATCAGGGAAAAGAATACTACGATGCCCTGAAAAAGGTAAACAACATGGTAAAGGATGCACGAAAAGTGCAGAAAACCATTCTTTTGGTGGGTGAGATTACCGACATCTATGTGAACAGCTTTGAGAACATGCTCTCCGATGACAATTTTACGGTAGAGGAACTGGTAGCTATCGCAGACGGCTACACCAAGCTGCTCAACGAATCGGATGACGTGTTGCAGGAACTCAAGGGGATAGTGAACGTCAGCACCCTGTCCCTGTCGGATAAGGAGCGGATGGAGGTGATAGACAATGCCTACAACAGGATGCTGGAATACCGCTCGCTGGTGAAGTATTATACCAACAAGAATATTTCCGTCTCCCTGCTCCGGGCAAAGGAGAAAAATACGACCAGCCGTGTACTGGACTTGTACGGGGACGAAAATGACAGGTACTGGTAATGGACAGTTAACAGTTAACAGTCAACAATTATCAAATCTTCAAATTAAAAATTTATGGAATTTGAAAGTATTCATCAGATACTCCGTGATTTGTATAACGATATGATGCCGCTCTGCGGCGATCTTATCGGGGTCGCCAAAGGCATCGCCGGAATCGGAGCCTTGCTCTATGTTTCGTCACGCGTGTGGCAATCCATCGCGCGGGCGGAACAGATTGATGTGTATCCGCTCTTACGTCCTTTCGCTATCGGCATCTGCATCATGTTCTTCCCGACACTGGTCTTAGGAACAGTAAACTCTATCCTGAATCCGGTGGTACAGGGTGCGCACGGTATCTTGGGACAACAGACGCTGGATATGCGGGCATTGGCGAAGGCCAAGGACAAGCTCGAAATCGAACAGAAGAAGCGGAACAAGGAAACCGCCTACCTGGTCGATCAGGCGGAGTTCGACAGGAAACTGGAGGAACTCGGCATCACGGATGCGCCGGAAATAGCAGGGATGTATATAGAGCGTTCCTTCTACGATATGAAGAAATGGTTTCAAAGCCTGTTCCGCTCGTTCTTGGAAACGCTGTTTAACGCCGCCGCCCTGATTATAGATGTGATACGGACGTTCTTCCTGATTGTGCTTGCCATACTGGGGCCAATCGCTTTCGCCATATCGGTCTTCGATGGCTTCCAATCGACGCTTGTCCAGTGGCTCACACGCTATGTCAGCGTATACCTGTGGCTTCCCGTATCGGACTTGTTCAGTTCCATTATGGCGCGGTTGCAGGTACGGATGCTGGAAAGCGATATTATCCGTATGCAGGAAGACCCGAACTATTCACTGGATGCTTCGGACGGTGTGTATGTGGTTTTCCTGCTTATCGGCATTGTGGGTTTCTTTACAATACCAACCGTTGCCGGATGGATTATACAGGCAGGGGGAATGGGCAATTTCGGTAAGAATGTCAACCAGTCCACGTCCAAAGGCGCTTCCGTGGCAGGCGCCGGAGCCGGAGCGGCAGCCGGGAATATTGCAGGAAGGCTGAAAAGCAGCGGTTCCGGAGGCAATAGCGGGAACAGTGGAAATTCCGGCAGTAGCGGCAATGGAAGCCAGCCGCAGGGACGGAATTATTCTACAAATGGCAGAAACTCCAACTCTCCGGAGAGAACTTAATGAGCCAATTAGTTTAACATGCCAAATAACATTCGACGTAGCCAGTTTGCCAATGGACGGATAATTACACGGCTCGGTAATTTCCATTGGCATATCGGCACATCTTCAAATTAACAAATTAAAAACAATGGAATTTAAATCATTAAAAAATATCGAAACCAGTTTCCGGCAAATCAGGCTGTTCAGCATCGTATTCCTTTGCCTGTGCGCTATGGTCGCGGGATACTCCGTATGGAGCGCCTACAGCTTCGCCGAAAAGCAAAGGGAAAAGATTTATGTGCTGGACGAAGGAAAATCACTGATGCTGGCTCTCTCACAGGACTTGTCACAGAACAGGCCTGTGGAAGCAAGGGAGCATGTCAAACGTTTTCACGAGCTGTTCTTTACGCTGTCGCCCGACAAGAATGCGATAGAGAGCAATATCCGGCGGGCGATGGCGCTGTGCGACAAGACCGCCTTCAATTACTACAAAGATTGGGCGGAAAAGGGGTATTACAATCGTATCATCTCCGGCAATATCATTCAGAACGTGATTGTGGACAGTATCAAATGCGGCTTTGATGTGTACCCCTATCAGGTGGCTACCTACGCCCGGCAGATTATCATCAGGGAAAGTAATCTGACAGAGCGAAGTTTGATTACAAGCTGCCGCCTGTTGAACACGTCCCGCTCGGACGACAACCCTCACGGTTTCTTTATGGAGAATTTCGAGATAAGGGAGAATAAGGACTTGATGACCGTTGAACGCTAATCCACAAGGCTATGAAGTATTTAAAGCATATTTTCAAGGAACTGGGATACAGCATCAATGACAGACTCCGCCGGATGTGCGGAGGGCTTTCGGAAGATACACGGCTGATGGTCATCCTCTCCATGCTGTTGATTTTTACTGTCGGGAACCTGTATTTCTCCATCTCCACTATATACAACTGGGGACATAGGGACGGAAGAAAAGAAATTCCTGAAATGCAGCATATAGAGGGCTTGGGTATTATGGATTCCGATGCAGGAAATGACAGTAACAATATCAATCGAATGGAGCTGGTAGATTCCCCGATTGACAATTATCTGCAAGACGTGGACAGCATTAAGCAACTGGAAGTATTTGATGATATATTCTAAAATCATGACAAACTCTGGCTGTTATACTAACCAAAGTAATAAAAAGGTCTGCGACCTTAACAATCAAAATTTTAGATAAACAATGAAGAAAGAACAGAAAACAGAAAAAGAGAAACCTGATCCGCAGAAACAGCAGGAACGGGAAGAACAGAGGCGGCAGCTGAAAAAGTACGGCTTCTTCGCCCTGATTGGTATTATCTTCCTGGGAGCGATGTATTTGATTTTCGCGCCTTCTGCCCCCAATAAGGAAAAAGAGGAACAGGGAACGGGTTTCAATACGGAAATTCCCGACCCGGACAATCAGGGCATCATCGGCGACAAGCAGAAAGCCTATGAGCAAGAAGCATTGATGCGCAACAGGGAAAATAAGCGTAAATCACTCGAAGATTTTTCTTCCCTTATAGGGGACGAAAAGGAAGCGATAGACGAAAATGTGATTGGGATTACCGAAGAAAAAATAAGCCGGAAAAGTGCGCCGTCGGATGACGCGATTAAAAACTCGGCATCTTCCTACCGGAATATCAGCAGCACATTGAGTAATTTTTACGAAGATCCCGCCGAAGAAGTAGATGAACAGGCGCAGCTTGCCCTTGAATGGCGTATACAGGAGTTGGAACGCAAACTGGAGGAGGAAGCGGCAAAGAAAAATGTAGCAGACGAACAGCTCGCCCTTATCGAAAAATCCTACCAAATGGCGGCTAAGTATATGCCGGGTGGACAGGGACAACCGGCATCCCAAGCGAAACAAGCGGAAAGCGAAGATATAACGCTTGAGGCTGGAGGAACAAATGGTAATACATTCTCTAATAACAGTGGCAGGAATGACAAAACACAGGTATCCGTTATCAAGCAGGTGCGGGAACAAACCGTATCGTCTTTGGCACAGCATATTCCCAACGCTGAATTTATCGCAGGCTTCAACCGGTCTCGTAACATGGGATTCAACACAATGGACGCCACCGCCGGGGTAAATGAAAAGAATACCATTTCGGCGGTTATCCACGATGACCAGACCCTGATAAGCGGTCAGAGTGTGCGGCTACGGCTCACAGAAGCCATGATAGCGGGAACAACGGCGATTCCCGCCAACTCCATCCTGACAGGAACAGCGGCCTTGCAAGGCGAAAGACTGGGTATCTCCATCAATTCCATTGAGTTGGGCGGTGCGATTATTCCGGTAGAAATCATGGTCTATGATTCGGACGGGCAGCGGGGCATCTTTATTCCGAACTCATTGGAGTTGGATGCGGTCAAGGAGATTGCCGCCAATATGGGGAGTTCGGTCGGTTCGGGCTTTACGATAACTGATGATGCGGGGGCGCAGATAACATCCGACCTGACCAAGGGGGCGATACAGGGTGTCAGCCAGTATATGCAGAAGAAAATCAGGCAGGTGAAAGTGCATCTGAAAAGCGGCTATCGGGTGCTGCTACTTCCCAAACAAGACTAATTAGCCAATTCGGAAATGTGCCAATGTGCTAATGAATCTAACAAATATTTTATCCACAAATTAATTCAAAAACAAATTCAAATGAAAAAGTATTTTTTAATGTTCGCTATTATAGCGACAAGTGTACTGTCCGTCCATGCACAGACAGAAAATCAGGTAGAACCGGGCGACACTGTTCCGGTAACGCTTCAAACAAGCGATGATATGCAGGAAGACCTGCAACAGGTACTCAATCCTACATTCGGGGATTATTACGAGGGACTTACAAAGAAAATAACCTTTGACCGGATGATTCCGCCTTACGGCTTGGAAGTAACATTTGACAAGACGGTGCATATTATCTTTCCATCCTCCATCCGTTATGTGGACTTGGGTTCCAACAACATTATAGCAGGTAAAGCGGGAAGTTCGGAAAATATCCTGCGGGTCAAAGCTGCTGTTAAGGGTTTTGAAGCGGAAACCAATCTTGCCGTGATTACGGACGAAGGGAGTTATTACACCTATAATGTAAAATATGCGGACGAACCGGAAAAGCTCAATATCGAGATGAAGGACTTTATGCACGATGGCATCGCTACCAACCGCCCGAATAACAGTTTAGACATCTACCTGAAAGAACTGGGTAGCGAATCGCCCCGCATTGTATATCTGATTAACCGTGCTATCTATACCGATAACAAACGCCATATCAAGCATATCGGGGGAAAGCGGTTCGGTATCCGGTACACGCTAAAGGGCATCTATTCACACAACAACCTGTTGTACTTGCACACGCAGATTCAGAACTCGACCAATGTATCCTTCGATATTGATTTTGTGCGGATGAAAATCGTGGATAAGAAGCTGGCGAAGCGTACATCCGTGCAGGAAACGGTTATCTATCCGCTCAGGGCATATAATTTTATAACAACAGTCGAAGCCAATGGTACGGAACGAACAGTCTTTGCGTTGGATAAAATCACGATTCCAGCCGATAAGCAACTGATTATCGAAGTCTTTGAAAAGAACGGGGGACGGAACCAGACCTTTACCATTGAGAACGCCGACCTGATTCGCGCCAGACAAATCAACGAACTGAAAATACGATAGGAAACTAAAAGTGAAAAGTGAAAAACTAAAAATGAAATAAGATGAACAGAACTATATTGGTTATATCGTTAGTCTTTTTCTTGTGCTTTACCCTGATTGGTCAGGCACATGCCCAGCGTTACCTGCCGGGACAGAAAGGATTGCAAGTAACAGCAAGCGCAGTAGATGGTTTCAATCTGGAGAAAGGCGACAAGCAGGCCTTTGCGGGCGGTATTGCTCTTGCCACTTACACCAAAAGCGGCGACCGCTGGGTGTTCGGCGGAGAATACCTGCAAAAGTCCTACTTGTATAAAACGGAATTGCTGCCTACTGCTCAGTTTACAGCAGAGGGTGGATATTATTACAACTTCCTGAGCGACCCAAGCAAGACGGTTTTCTTCTCTATCGGAACTTCGCTGGTGGCGGGATATGAAACGGTGAACTGGGGAGAGAAGCTCCTGTTCGATGGGGCTACCATTAGCAGTGAGGATAATTTCCTGTACGGCGGGGCGGTAACATTCGAGGTGGAAACATACTTATCCGACCGTATTGTATTGCTGCTCAATGTCAGGGAACGTATCTTGGGCGGTTCGTCCATCAATATGTTCCATACACAAATAGGCGGAGGTTTCAGGTTTATCCTGAATTAAATATTTAACATCTAAAAAAATAAAACAAAATGAGAAAATGTGCGTCCTATATTATTTTTACGCTATTGCTGGCTGCAATAGCGTGCGCCTGTAGCGACAATATTGATATTAAGCAGGATTATGAATTCTCGGTCTCTCACCTGCCTGTGCC
>NZ_DBDF01000145.1:0-7247 GCF_002293435.1 Bacteroides sp. UBA939
CTAATAAAAAGAGGAAAACAGACCGAAAATAAGCTCAAAACAAGCTGAATAAAAAACTTTTTGAGGAAAATCTTACTTTTTTTTCTTGTAAATGCTTGGAATATTAAAAAGAATGCCTACATTTGCAGTGTACTATTAAACTAATACACTATTACTAATAAATAATTCAAGCTTATGCTACAAGTCGAAAACATTTCATTCAACTATCGCCGGGGCAAAAAAGAAGTCCTGCACGATTTTTCGCTTTCATTGGAGAGAGGCAGAGTCTACGGTTTACTGGGGAAAAATGGCGCCGGTAAGTCTACACTGCTTTATCTGATGAGTGGTTTGCTCACCCCCAAGAGTGGGAAAGTGATGTACCATGACACCGATGTACGCCGTCGGTTACCTATCACGTTGCGGGACATGTTCCTGGTGCCCGAGGAGTTTGAACTTCCGCCCATATCCTTGGTCAGCTATGTGGAACTGAACAGCCAATTCTATCCTCGGTTCAGTAAGGAAGACATGGTAAAGTACCTGCACTATTTTGACATGGAACAGGATTTGAATCTGGGAGCTTTGTCCATGGGGCAGAAAAAGAAAGTTTTCATGAGCTTTGCCCTCGCTACCCATACCTCACTGCTGATTATGGATGAGCCGACTAACGGACTTGACATTCCGGGCAAGAGCCAGTTCCGTAAGTTTATCGCTTCGGGCATGTCGGACGACAGGACGATTATCATCTCTACCCATCAGGTGCGGGATATTGATAAGATATTAGACCATGTGGTGATAATGGACGAGAGCCGTGTATTGCTTGATGAATCGACTGCCGGCATTTGCAGCAAGCTGCTTTTCCTTGAAAGTGACGACCGCGAACTGGCGAAGGAAGCACTTTACACCCTACCCTCCGTGCAGGGCAACTTCCTGATGTTACCCAATACGGAAGATGAAGAATCGGAGATCAATCTTGAACTGCTGTTTGGTGCTACACTTGCCGCACCGGAGAAGATGGCAGAAATGTTTCACCCTAAAAAGAATGAACAATGATACGCGATACCTTTTTTAGTGCACCCCGTTTTGTGAGCCTGTGCCGCAAAGAGATGGTGGAAAGTTGGAAAGCTAATCTGCTCAGGTTCGTAATGATGTACGGCATAATGGCGATTATTTTCGTATGGAACGGATATTTCAAATATCAGTATCCGCACCACATGCTTGATTATAACGTAAACCGGGATCCTGTTTGGGGGTTTGAACTGGGTGCTTTCATTGCGGCAATCATTATTATGGGCATGCTAAGCGCCTCGTTCATTATGGAACGCATGAAAAGCAAAACGAACCGGATAGCTATGTTGATGACCCCCGCTACAATGTTCGAGAAGTTTTTCTCACGTTGGCTGGTCTACACTTTCGGTTTTCTCATCGTATTCCTGATAGCTTTCAAACTGGCAGACTGGACACGTGTAGTGGTTTACCTGGTTAGTTATCCTGAACTGAAAGATATTATTAGCCCCGTCCCACTTTCCCATTTGGTAGGTCCTGGACAATATTGGACACCCTTCGATGATTACAAATTCTTCATGTTGGGAGTAAGCGCTTACTTCTTTCAACAGTCTCTGTTTATTCTGGGCAGTAGCATTTGGCCGAAGAATTCATTTGTGAAGACTTTCACAGCCATCGTAGTCATTACCATCATCTATGTAGCGATAGGGACAACACTGGGAAAAATAGTGTTTGAAGTGCGTGGTCTCCACAGAGTAAACAACCCTGTGCCTGGGGAAGTTATGACACTTGGGGCAACAATCCTTCTCTTTGGTTTGGCTATCTTCAACTGGGTAGTCGCTTATTTCCGCTTTAAAGAATCTGAAATCATTAACCGCTGGTAATTATGAATTTTAAAGAAAGTAAAGCCATCTACCTGCAAATAGCAGACCGCATTTGCGACGAGATACTTCTTGGGCAATACCGGGAAGAAGAACGAATACCGTCCGTCAGGGAATATGCGGCTGTGGTAGAGGTAAATGCCAATACGGTGATGCGTTCGTACGATTATCTGCAATCGCAGGAAATCATTTACAACAAGCGAGGTATCGGTTATTTTGTATCCTCCGGCGCCCGCGAATTGATTCTTTCATTGCGGAAAGCGTATTTTCTGAAAGAAGAGGTCGATTACTTCTTCAAACAGATGTACATACTCGGGGTTACGGCAGAAGACATGTCGGATATGTACCGGGAATATAGTAAGAAACAAAAATAAAGAAGAAGATTATGAAACGAACAACTTATATAATATTTGGAATGCTGCTTGCCGGTTTGGTGGTGATGTGCGGCGGCATATTCTATAGCACTACACTAATTGTCCATTGGGATGATGCCATTATGGACATCAACGGAGAACGGAAGACGGTAGAATTACCGGAATGTAAGGTCGTGCGGTTGATGGCAGAAAGAGATGTGATTACAGACACTGAAGATGCGAAAGTAATAAGAATGGTTTCATTCGCTAATTTACCGCTGAATGTCCGTCCGGCGCAAACAGCAAATGGTACTTTCACTTATGCTTCTGATATGGATAAGTATATGACGATGGTTACGTCGGGAGATACATTACGCATCGTATTCAATTTCTCCAGAGAAAAATTGGAGGAGAAATTCCAGGATATGCTTTGGCTGAATGTACGTTCCGGAGAGATGGAGATAACTTTGCCCGATAATATTCAGGAGCTTTCTGATGGTCTTGTTGCCCAGAAGATGAATGTTGAAGGCTTTAACAGGGATTCATTGTCACTTTATTCAAAGGAATATACCACAATAAACGATTGCAATTTCAGAGCGTTGACAGTTCAGGGCGGTTCGTGGTTGTTTAACACCGGTAAAGCGGATAATTTGCACTTGCATTTGAATGAAATACGTAGCTGGCACGCAAATACAAGCTCTTTCCATATTGATACAGAGTACTTGTATGCCCATAATAACCACAGGTGTACTTTGCAAAAAGGAGAATGCCGCCAAGTGGTATGGATGCCACAATCGAATGATGCTTCACTGAATATAGAACTAAAACAGGCTGCAAAAGTAGTGGTGGAATAATGCATACACCCGAATTTTCGGGCAAGCCAATAACAATAGCTATTCAGGATACGGAAAAAGGTTATGTCAGAAGCTCCGTTTCTATAAGAACACCCCTGTTGTAATATATACTACAACAGGGGTATTTTATTTTCTCTTCGACTCATTACACAGTCTCTTTTTTATTTTGTTGCAGAGAGCACAGAGGGAAGTTCTTTCAAAAAAAGATGGATTCCACTTGAAGATAAACTAAAGTTTATCTACCTTTGTAGAGCCAACAAGAACTAATAAACAAACGAATGAAGGACAAGATTGGAAAATTGGAATTACATATTGTCAGGTTAGAACAATGTATCAGACAAGTTCAGAAATTAAAAAGTATGGGATTGGCTGACGAAAAGATAGATGAAAAAATAGATGCTTATTTAGACAGTATATTAGAAACCAAGAAGAGAATTGAAGAACTGAAAAAACAAACTCAAGGGGATGCGGATTAAACATTCCTCCTCTTCTAAAATATAGTTTATTATGAATACGAAGCTGAAAAAAGAACTTGAGCTATTAAAAGTAGAGTTGGGAACTCCCACTTTTGATGAACATTTAGAAAAAATGAATGGTATATATACTTCGGCTGAAGATAAGACACTGATATCGGAGTATGTAATGTTGATGCTTGACGATATCGGTAAAGACCTGAATGAGGTTAATGGTGAACTGGACACCTTAGAGGCTATAAGAAGTATCTCTAATATGATTTCTTTTAACTATATAGCAAAGACTTATTTCAAGAAGTCAAAATCGTGGTTCTCACAACGATTGAATGGGAATATGGTACATGGAAAAAGGTGCGGGTTTAATGACGACGAATTACGTACGCTAAGGTTTGCACTACAAGATATAAGCAAAAAAATTGGTTCGCTTTCCATTTAAGATTGTCTTATCAACAGAAGTCCGTACATAGAACCTATATAATGTACCATCTTTCATCCGCAAATTACGCGGATTACGCAGGTTTATTTAAAATCTAATCTGTGTTATCCGCATAATCTGCGGATGAAAAATATCTTTTTGAAGGCTACTTTACTTAAATACAGCCTCTTTAAACCGTCCGACATTTGTCCAACTTCTTAAAAAAATAAAGGATAAATAGCTATTTATAAGCTATTTATCCTTTGCATTGTTGCGGAGATCCGACTCGAACGAATGACCTTTGGGTTATGAGCCCAACGAGCTACCAACTGCTCCACTCCGCGATGTTTAACGGGTGCAAAGGTATGGCTTTTATTCGGATATACAAATAAATAGTACTTTATTTTGCTTAAAAAATAAGTTGTATCCCGTAATCTGTTGATAGATAAAGGAATAGGGATATTACTTAGTATGCTTTCTATAACCGAATGTTAATAAAACACTTATTTTCTTGTGTGGTATAGAGAAAAGCTTTACTTTTGCTCAAATTATTAAGCAATGTGCAATTAGTTTATGACCGTATCGAAAACGAAAACTAAATTAGTGGATGTAGCCCGTCAGCTATTTGCGAAAATGGGAGTTGAAAATACCACAATGAACGATATAGCCCTTGCTTCTAAAAAAGGCAGACGAACACTCTACACCTATTTTAAAAGCAAAGAAGAAATTTATATGGCTGTTGTCGAATCAGAATTGGATATTCTTTCGGATATGATGAAGCGGGTTGCAGAGAAAAATATTTCGCCTGATGAAAAAATCATCGAAATGATTTATACCCGCTTGGATGCCGTGAAAGAAGTGGTGTACCGGAATGGAACACTCCGCGCCAACTTCTTCCGCGATATATGGCGGGTAGAGAAAGTACGTAAACGATTTGATACCAAAGAAATACAACTTTTCAAGGACCTTCTTATTGAAGGCGTGGAGAAAGGAGTATTTCAGATTGATGATATTGACATGACAGCCGAGCTGGTACACTATTGCGTGAAGGGTATTGAAGTACCTTACATACGCGGAAATATAGGCGCTAATCTAACCGATGAAGAACGTGACAAATATGTGGTCAACATCGTGTTCGGTGCATTGCGCAGAAAGTAAAGAATAGAAATATTAATTGAATAATTTAAAAGTATGGGATTATTAGATGGAAAAACAGCCATTGTAACCGGTGCTGCACGTGGCATCGGTAAGGCTATCGCTTTAAAGTTCGCTTCAGAAGGAGCAAATATCGCATTCACTGACCTGGTAATTGACGAGAATGCTGAGAATACGGCAAAAGAAATTGAAGCAATGGGCGTGAAAGCCAAAGGTTATGCTTCAAACGCTGCCAACTTCGAAGATACTGCCAAGGTAGTAGAAGCCATTCATGCAGATTTCGGCCGCATTGATATCTTGGTAAACAATGCAGGTATCACTCGTGATGGTTTGATGATGCGCATGAGCGAGCAACAATGGGATATGGTTATTAATGTTAACCTGAAATCAGCTTTCAACTTCATTCATGCTTGTACTCCGATCATGATGCGTCAGAAAGCAGGTAGCATTATCAATATGGCTTCTGTAGTTGGTGTTCATGGCAATGCCGGACAAGCAAACTATGCAGCCTCCAAGGCAGGTATGATTGCTTTGGCTAAATCTATCGCACAGGAACTCGGATCTCGTGGCATCCGCGCCAATGCTATTGCTCCGGGCTTCATTCTGACCGATATGACTGCTGCACTGTCTGACGAAGTAAAAACCGAATGGGCAAAGAAAATTCCTTTGCGCCGTGGCGGTACACCCGAAGACGTGGCAAACATTGCTACCTTCCTGGCTTCTGATATGTCTTCTTATGTATCAGGACAGGTAATTCAGGTAGATGGTGGCATGAATATGTAAAAGACATGACTGTCGTTTACGAAGACAATCATATTATTATAGTCAACAAGACCGCTTCCGAGATAGTTCAGGGAGACAAAACGGGAGATACGCCGCTTTCGGAAACCGTAAAGCAGTATCTGAAGGAGAAATACCAGAAACCCGGGAATGTCTTCATCGGTGTTACCCACCGGCTGGACCGCCCCGTGAGCGGTCTTGTTGTATTTGCCAAGACCAGTAAGGCACTGCCCCGCCTCAATGAAATGTTCAAGAACAGTGAGGTGAAAAAGACATACTGGGCTGTGGTAAAGAATGCCCCGAAGGAAGCGGAAGGAGAATTGGTGAACTACCTGGTGCGTAATGAGAAGCAGAACAAGAGTTATGCTTATGATAAGGAAGTACCGAATAGCAAAAAGGCTATCCTGCACTATCGTCTGATAGGCAAATCACAGAACTACTATCTGTTGGAGGTAGACCTGAAAACCGGACGGCATCATCAGATACGTTGTCAGTTGGCAAAGATGGGATGTCCTATTAAAGGAGACCTAAAATATGGCTTCGCACGCTCCAATCCGGATGGAAGTATCTGCCTTCATGCACGTTATGTCCGCTTTATACATCCGGTATCTAAAGAAGTAATAGAGGTGGAAGCACCTGTACCGGAAACCAATCTTTGGCAAGGATTCTGAAGAGTATCACATTTGAGTAGTACTATAAAAATAACAAGAGCCATCCCCCAGAATAGACAAGGAGGAACGGCTCTTGTATTTTTAGCTTGCTCATTATTATTGAGCAGGCTGTGCAGAGGGTTCTGCCGCAGGTTTTTCCTTTTCAGGAGTCTCCTTGGCAGGAGTTTCGGTTTTAGGTTCTTCGGTTTTAGGTTCTTCTACTTTGGGTTCTTCCTTAGCAGGCTCAGTTACCTTAGGTTCTTCAGTCTTTTCCGTTGCCGGTTGCTGAGTCTTTACAGGTTCTTGAGCATTTGCCAAGAAAGAACTACCACAAACAAACATAAACAGGGCTGCTACTAATACTAACTTTTTCATAATCATTTGCTTTTTAGAGTTATATCATATTATTTTAGTTAAAGTGTTTAGGTTTTCCATCTTGGGCATTTTAGTTCCACATTGTGGATGTTAACACTTACGTAGTATTATAGTTCAAAGGTTGTGCCGCAAAGTGCGCTTGCTCAATACATGATTGATAATCAGGATATTACTCTTTCTAAATCGGTATAACATAGTGTAGAGTTATGTGGAAAGTGTGGAATTGACTGTGGAATTTCTACACACTCCAACCTACATTATTCATACTGTAAGTACTTCGTAATAATTATTGTTACTATAAATGGGAATTTATGCTTGAACACAGAGTCA
>NZ_DBDF01000145.1:7272-19122 GCF_002293435.1 Bacteroides sp. UBA939
ACTACGTCGCAGAGAAAAAACGCCGTGCCTCTGTGTCTCTGTGTTTGAATCACCGCTAAATTCTCATTTACGACGAGACACTTATGAATAATGCAGGCTAAGTATTTTAAATTGAAAGCATCATCCTTACCCCTCTATATCGTAAAGCTTCAATTTATTGTATAGCGTCTTACGATCTATGCCCAACAACTGTGCCGCGCGGCTTTTGTTATTTCCCGTTTGTCGTAATGCCTCAAGTATCTGTTGCTTCTCTGCTTCTTCATTACGCAACGGCAAGCCTACGGGCGAGTGAGTAGCGGATTGTTGCAAATCAGTTAATTCATTCAACGTTATAAACTTACCTTGTGCCAATAAGGTGGCGCGGCGTACTATATTCTTCATTTGACGCAGATTGCCCGGCCAATGATATTCCAACAGAGCTTTTGAAGCGGATTCATTAAAACCTATAAGCTGCTTGTCGAGTTCCCGGTTAGCCTGGTCAAGGAAAAAGTTGGCGAAAAGCAAAATATCCTCCCGGCGGTCTTTCAGTTGAGGCATACGCAGAGTGAACTCATTGATGCGGTGATATAAGTCCTGACGGAAAGTCCCTTTTTCAATGCCTTGCTCCAAGTCTTCATTGGTGGCGGAAACCAAACGTACATCTACGGTGATTTCCTTATTTGAACCTACCGGGCGGATTTTCCGTTCTTGCAAAGCCCGGAGTAATTGTATTTGTACCTCGTAACCAAGGTTTCCTATTTCATCCAGAAAGATGGTTCCACCATTGGCAGCGGTAAAAGCTCCGGTTTTGTCTGACAATGCGCCGGTAAACGAGCCTTTTACGTGCCCGAAGAATTCCGAAGCGGCAAGTTCTTTGGGGATAGAACCGCAGTCAATGGCAATGAAAGGTTGCCCGGCTCGTTTACTGAGTTGATGGATGCGGTGAGCCACATATTCTTTTCCCGTACCGCTGGCGCCATTAATAAGTACCGACATAGTGGTAGGAGCAACCAGTTTGACGTAGTTATAGAGTTGTTTGGCTGCGTCACTTTCTCCCTCCAGATAATCGGACGATGGGGTACTTTTCGGATTGGCTTGAGGCGAATGAACAGTCTGCTCGGACACAACTGATGATTTGTTTATGGCTTCACCTATCTTCTTTAAAAGTTCATCCGGATTTACCGGCTTGGCAACATAATCGCTGGCGCCCAACTTCATTGCTTGTACGGCCGACCGGATGTCCGCATAGCTCGTCATCATGATAAATGGTATGGGCATTCCTTGCGTGTTTAGCCACATCAACAGGTCAATTCCATCTTCGTCGGGCAGACGCAGGTCGGACAAGATCAAGTCTGTACTTTCCGTCTCCAGATGCTTCCGGGCACGGGCGATACTGCTGGCAGAAGTCACCTGGAAGCCTTTTTTACTTAACCAGGTTTTTAGCATCATGCCATAAGTAATATCATCTTCAACAACGAGTATGGATTTCATTACCTTAACTTTTATCTCTTTTATAACACAAAGGTAAACTGTTTTACCTAAAAATCGTATATTTGCACCTTAATTTTAATAAAAAGCACCATGAAAAGTAATTTTGTTGTATTATTAACCATACTGATGTGCAGCCTTACAGCTTGCTGGTCAGGACAAAAGAAAGATAGAAGTATGAATGAAGAAACTAAATTGAAGATTGAAACATCTGCCGGTGACATCATCGTAAAATTGTATAATGAGACGCCGTTGCATCGCGATAATTTCATTAAGTTGGCGGAAGCGGGAACATACGAAGGTACATTGTTCCACCGTGTTATCAAGGATTTTATGATACAGGCCGGCGATCCGGAATCGAAGAATGCTCCCAAAGGGAAAATGTTGGGTTCAGGCGATGTAGGCTATACAGTCCCCGCCGAATTTGTTTATCCACAATACTTCCATAAAAAGGGAGTATTGTCTGCCGCACGTCAGGGCGATAATGTAAATCCGAAAAAAGAATCTTCAGGTTGCCAGTTCTACATCGTAACGGGTAAAGTATATAACGACTCTACGCTGTTGGGCATGGAGCACCAAATCAACCAGGGACGGTTAACCAATGTATTCAATGCATTGGCGCAGAAGCACATGAAAGAGATCTACAAGATGCGCAAGGAGAATGATCAGGACGGACTGATGAATTTGCAGGATACCCTGTTTGCTCAAGCTGAAGCCGAAGTTGCCAAAGAACCGGAATTCCACTTTACGCCGGAACAGGTGCAAGCTTATACTACAGTAGGTGGTACTCCACACCTGGATGGTGAATACACGGTGTTCGGCGAAGTAATCGAAGGCATGGATGTAGTGGATAAAATACAAAAGGTAAAAACAGACCGTAGCGACCGTCCGGAAGAAGATGTGAAGATTATCAAAGTCGAGGTGATAGAGTGAAATCCGGCATAATAGGATTTCAGAAACTATCATCCTGATAATCATGAAAATAAATAAATGCGTTTTAGATAATGGCCTGCGGCTGGTGCACTATAAAGATACCAGTACGCAAATGGTAGCGCTGAATATCGTTTATGATGTGGGCGCCCGTGACGAGCATCCCGAACATACAGGTTTTGCCCATTTGTTTGAGCACCTGATGTTCGGCGGTTCCGTGAATATTCCCGATTATGATACCCCGTTGCAATTGGCAGGAGGTGAGAACAATGCCTGGACAAATAGTGACATAACAAACTATTATCTTACTATTCCCAAGTCGAACGTGGAAACCGGATTTTGGCTGGAATCTGACCGTATGTTGGGATTGGCATTCAGTGAACATAGCCTCGAAGTGCAGCGTGGCGTGGTAATGGAAGAGTTCAAGCAGCGCTACCTGAACCAGCCTTATGGTGACGCCGGACATCTTATCCGCCTGTTGGCGTACCAGGTACACCCATACCGTTGGCCGACTATCGGCAAAGAGCTTTCGCACATCGAACATGCCACGCTGGAAGAAGTAAAAGCGTTTTTCTATCGTTACTATGCGCCGAACAATGCCGTGTTGACTGTCACCGGAAATATATCATGGGAAGAAACCGTTATGCTAACCGAAAAGTGGTTTGGTACCATTCCGTACCGGGAAGTCCCCGTAAGGACATTGCCGCAGGAACCTGTACAGACAGCGGAGCGCAGGCAAACCGTAATGCGGCCTGTTCCTCTGGACGCGTTGTATATGGCTTATCATATATGCAGCCACAAGCACCCTGATTACTATGCCTTCGATATCTTGTCGGACATTCTTAGCAACGGGCGTTCCAGCCGCTTTAACCGTCGCCTGGTACAGGAACAAAAATTGTTTTCGAGTATTGATGCTTATATTTCGGGTACGAGAGATGCGGGGCTGTTACATATCTGTGGGAAACCTGCAACCGGTGTATCATTGGAGCAAGCTGAGGCGGCAGTGTGCGAAGAGTTGGAGAAGTTACAACAACAACCGATAGAAGAACAGGAATTAGAAAAGGTAAAGAATAAGTTTGAATCCACCCAGATATTCGGGAATATCAATTACCTGAATGTAGCTACCAATCTGGCTTGGTTTGAGCTGAACGGACAAGCGGAGGACATAGACCGGGAAGTGGATCGCTATCGCGCAGTGACAGCAAAGCAGTTACAAAGGGTGGCGCAAGAAGCATTCCGTAAAGACAATTCGGTTGTATTACATTATATGTGCGAAAACCGGTAGGCAACAGCGATGAAAAAGCTGATCGATACATACAAAGGTCATTACAAAGCCTTATCTTATTTAGGACTTCCTATTATTATCGGGCAAATGGGAATTATCGTTCTCGGGTTTGCCGATACGTTGATGGTGGGACATCACAGCACAGCCGAGTTGGCAGCGGCTTCCTTCACCAACAACATGTTTACTCTCTGCATTATTTTCAGTATGGGCTTTTCTTACGGATTGACCCCTATTGTAGGCGAATATTATGGTAACCGCCGCTTTATGGAAGCCGGACAGGCTTTGCGTTGCAGCCTGCTGGCTAATGTGTTGGTAGCTTTGCTATTGACTCTTATCATGACCATAGTTTATATTAATGTAGAACGCATGGGGCAGCCGGAAGAGTTAATACCATTGATTAAACCCTACTATTTAGTCCTGCTGGTATCGTTGTTATTTGTTATGCTCTTCAACGGTTTCAAACAGTTTGTGGATGGAATTACCGATACTAAGACTGCGATGTGGGTGCTTCTTGGAGGAAATGCATTGAACATTGCCGGTAACTATCTGCTGATTTACGGAAAGTTCGGTTTTCCTGAACTCGGGCTGCTGGGAGCAGGTATCAGCACGTTGTTCTCCCGTATCGTGATGGTGATAGCTTTCGTGCTTATTATTTTCCGTAGTCGCCGATTCCTAAGATATAAAGCCGGTTTTATCCGTTTAGGCTGGTCACGTGCATTGTTCAGAAGACTGAATGCTTTGGGCTGGCCGGTTGGGTTGCAAATGGGCATGGAGACGGCTTCATTTAATCTCAGTACCATTATGGTTGGCTGGTTGGGAGTAGTTGCTTTGGCATCCCACCAGATTATGTTGACTATCTCCCAATTCCCTTTCATGATGTTTTATGGCATGGGGGCGGCAGTTGCCGTACGTGTCAGCAACTTCAAAGGGCAGAGTGATATAACAAACATCCGTCGTTCGGCGTATGCCGGTTTCCACCTTATAATAATAATGGCAGTAGTGCTGTTGAGTATCGTATTTATATTCCGCGGTAAAGTAGGAGGTTGGTTTACGGATAGTATGGAAGTCTCCGCTATGGTCTCTTCTTTGTTCCTGCCTTTCCTGATTTATCAGTTTGGTGATGGTCTGCAAATAAACTTCGCCAATGCTCTGCGTGGTATTGCCGATGTAAAACCTATGATGCTCATTGCATTTATCGCCTATTTTGTTATATCTTTGCCCGTAGGATATTTCTGCGGTTTCGTACTGGGTTGGGGTACGGTCGGCGTCTGGATGGCATTTCCTTTTGGACTGACCAGTGCGGGTATCATGCTTTGGCTACGGTTTCGTTATAAAACGAAGGGAAAATAAAAGTAAAGTACACTATCAAAAAGATATTTTCATCCGCTGATAACACAGATTACGCGGATTTATTTAAAACCTAATCTGTGTTATCTGTATCATCTGCGGATGAAAGGTGATAGGTTAAGCAATAAAAGAACTGCGAAACTTAAATTATATCGTGATGAACAATGTCTCCAAAAAGAAAATAGCTGTCGGTTATGCGGTTTTGCTGGCAGTTCTTCTTTTTTCCCTGTTCTTTGTGCGCAGGGAGATGGAAAATCTTGTGAGTTCTGACAATAGCGATATCCTACAGACAGATAGCCTGATTACTCTTCTCCGGGAAAAAGATGCCAATACCGTCCGCCTGTTACGTACACTCAGTGAAGCTAACGATAGTATGATCTCCGCCCGCGAAGTGGAAGAAATTCTTGCGGAGCAAAACACTGTTATCACCCAACAACGTGTGCAGAAGCGCGTCGTTACCCGTCAGGACACGGTGCTTACCCAACCCAAAAAGAAAGGTTTCTTCCGTCGCCTGGGAGAAGTCTTCGTCCCTCCGAAGAAAGATAGTGCCGTCCAGGTACAAACTATTTTGGAATATGCCACGGATACGATTCTCGAACCCTATAATCCGGCAGACTCCCTGCATGAGAGATTACTTACTGTTGCCCGGCAGAAGAAAGCCACCAACAGTGTTATCCGCCAACGTGAGCGAACCTTGCAACGGCTTGACCATTCCCTGACTGCACGCATTGACAGCCTGTTGAAAGGATACGAGCAGGAAACCTTGTTACGCGCCCGTACAGAAGCTGAATTCCGGCAAGGAGTTCGTCACCGTTCTGCCACAATCATTTCGGGGATTGCCGCCGGGGCTGTTCTGCTATCTGTTATTTTCCTTCTTATTATTTGGCGGGATATCACTCGCAGTAACCGCTACAGGAATGAACTGGAAGAGGCTAATCGTCTTGCTGAAGATCTGCTGGCTTCCCGCGAAAAGCTGATGCTTGCCATTACGCATGACTTCAAAGCTCCATTAGGCTCTATTATGGGGTACACCGACCTGCTTTCAAGACTTACGGTAGATGAACGCCAGCAGTTCTATTTGGACAATATGAAGACTTCTTCGGAACACTTGCTTAAACTGGTTTCCGACTTGCTCGATTTTCATCGCCTCGACTTGCACAAAGCTGAGATAAACCGTGTTACTTTCCATCCGGCGCGTTTGTTGGAAGAGATACGGGTTAGTTTTGAACCTTTAGTCTCAGCCAAAGGGTTGTCTTTACGTTGCGAGGTCGACTCTGCGCTCGAAGGTACATTTATCAGTGATCCGCTACGCTTGCGCCAAATCATCAACAACCTGCTATCCAACGCTGTGAAGTTCACCGCTCAAGGCGGCATCACATTGGAGGCTTGCTATGTGGAAAAGGGTAATCCGAACTTTCCAGGCAGTCATCTGAAACTTTCCGTTATGGATACGGGAAAAGGTATGGAGGCCGGAGACTGCGAACATATCTTCCGGGAATTTACCCGCCTGCCGGGTGCGCAGGGAGAAGAAGGATTTGGATTGGGACTCTCCATTGTCCGTATGCTGGTACAGTTATTGGATGGAAGTATAACCGTGCAGAGTGAGCTTGGTAAGGGCAGTACGTTTACATTCAGGATACCGCTTTATCCGGTTCATAAGTCTGCTTCCGGTGAGAACAACGAATCGGGAACGGATTGTGGCCCTCAGCCTTCAACTTATAATTCGCAATTAAAAGTTCTGCTTATTGACGACGACCGCATTCAGTTGACTCTGACAAGCGCCATGCTTTCGCAGTGCGGCATTACTTCTGCCTGTTGCTTACAATTGGACGAACTTCTGGAAGCCTTGCGCACGGATGATTTCAACGTATTACTGACTGATGTGCAAATGCCCGCACTCAACGGCTTCGACCTGTTGAAACTTCTCCGCGCCTCAAATATTTCTCAAGCTAAGACCATACCGGTGATTGCCGTTACAGCCCGTAGCGATATAAAGCGCGAAGAGTTTCTGGAACACGGTTTTGCCGGTAGCCTCCACAAACCATTCACTGTAGCGGAGTTGATGCAGGAACTGAACTTTAGAAGCGGGGAGTTGAAGGAAGCTTTAAATCCGGAGATTCCCACAGTTACTCAAAGAGAAGGTACAAGCTCTTGTGAGTTGAAGGATACTTTAAAGTTTGACGCTCTCACCGCTTTCTCCAGCGATGACCCGGAAGCTGCCAAATCGATTCTTGAAAGTTTCGTTTCCGAAACGCGTATCAATACCAACCGCTTGCGTCAGGCTTTGGAAGCGGAAGATACGGACGGTATTGCTGCTATGGGACATAAGATGTTGCCGCTTTTCACACTGCTGGGCGCCGACAGACTTGTGGAATTATTGAAGCAGCTTGAAGCAATGCAGGGAAAGGCTTTCAATGAAGATATAAAAGAAAAATCCATTTCGGCGCTTACCCTCATTGAAGAGGTGATAGCGCAGGTGCGAAACTTCAATCCATCACTTTGTTTGCTTGAATAACCCTTTCCGCTGTTTTGCAGGTAGCTTAAAGTACTGCCGCAGGAAAAGTTTATGTTTATAGACGGTGGTTGCTACATCCATAATCTGGTCTCGTAATTCAAGGATAGGCTGCCTGTACTTGTCCGGTGCGGAGTGAATGATATTGATAACACTATCCGCCCGATTTATTAAGCGTTCGGGTACATCCACCATCGCCTGAATTTCTTCATCCGATTTTAATGGCTCGAACGCCTGATTTCTGTACCGGATGAATTGATTGATAGCATCCGTAGCCTTTCCCTGTAACTCCATCGCCTCATTATAAGCATTCAGTATTTTCTGGTATTCGGATATACGGATATTATTGGTTGTAAGTTCCAGTGTATAGTAAACTAAAGCGTTCGCCTGCCCGTTTGCCAGAATGCGTAACCTGGCGCCACTCAAGCGTTCCGGCGTATCCTGTTTGGCATATAAGGACAACGTATCCGGCCAGTAGAAAATAGGAACGGAGCGTTGTTCGTCGAAAGTGCCGCCATCGAACTCTTCGTAAGTAAGCGGACGCTCGCGGAATTGGAACAAAGGGTCGAAAGGCATGTGTGTCTTCAATAATGAATCGGGAGACAACTTGCAGTACCGGTGATTGAGTAAAGGGACGAACTGGTGGTTATCTATGAAACCTGCTCCCCACGTAGGGTCGAACATATACCATTTGTCTTCTACACGGACGGCGCACCATTGGTGCGGGTCGGGCAGTACGACATCGTTTACCCGGTTGTAACCATTGATGATGTAAGCATCCATACCTGCCTCTTCTGCGAGAACTTTGAAAAGCAGTGCGTAGTGTTGACAGACGCCCTTACGCTCAGAAAGTATTTTCTGTATTTCTTTCGCTTCGTCCAAGTCTTCGTTTCGTGAGCTGAAAGTTATGTATACATTGTATTTGATATTTCTTGAGACCCATGTATAGATAGCGCGTATTAATTGGTCTTGCGTGTGGAGGTATTGTTTCATATAAGTTACGAGAGCACGGGGACTTTGCTCGACGGCTGCCGGTGCTGCCATGGCAACAGAATCCGGAAAAGTCAGATATTCCGGCAAGAGGCTGTCCGAAGACACGTACGCTACGGTTGAAATAGGAAAAAACGTTTCGGCATTATAGATGTTATTCCGAACGGAAAGTAATTTACCGAACGGGAGAAGCAGACAGAGTGCCAGCGACCATGCGAAGAATGTATGCCTGGAATTGGGGAACATAATCTATAATATCTGTTTATCGGTAACAAAGATAAACTATATTCTTATAAAATGCAAAGATGAATGTTGTAAATATAGCACGAGAGGTATTTTTCATGTAGCAGAGGAAAATCATATAGGCGGTCCGCGAACCATATATATGCGGTGTAAGTGCCATCTATATGCAGTGAAAACTCCGGTTTTTTCTGTCTTCTCACATTACCTCAATAATGAATGAAAGACGCCCGTTTTACCCTTTCCGGAGAGGGTATGTACGGTAAACGAAAAATCATGTAACACCAGCTAAAGACTATGTAACCAAAGTAATGCTTTTTGTTACATTATAAGGCGCATTCTAAAATACAGTTTAGTATCTTTGTTGCCGTGAGAAACATATAAAATCAATAATAAAATTAAGATATCATGAACGCACAAAGTCAGAAAGTATCTATCGCCGAAAAAATTGGCTATAGTTTAGGAGATTGCTCTGCGAATCTTGTATTCCAGATGATGATGATTTATCAAACCAAGTTCTATACCGACGTATTCGGCCTGGAAGGCGCCGTTGCAGGTTCAGTGATGCTGATAGCCCGCATTGTCGACGCTTTCGTTGACCCTACCGTAGGTATATTGTCCGACCGTACACAAAGTAAATGGGGTAAATACCGCCCGTGGGTGCTTTGGACAGCACTTCCTTTCATGGTATTCTACATCCTGGCGTTTTACAACCCCGGTATTGAAGATAAAGGATTGGTAGCCGTATACGCCACCATCTCTTATACCTTATTAATGGCGCTTTATTCTTTCAACAATACACCGTACGCTTCGTTGGGTGGTGTAATGTCAAGTGACATCAAAGAGCGAACCAGTATCACATCCATTCGTTTCGTTGCCGCCACCATTGCACAGTTTGTAGTACAAGGTCTGACGCTTCCGCTGGTGAGCAAGTTCGCGGGCGAAAGCGGTGACAAAGGACACGGCTGGCTATGTACCATCTCACTGTTTGCCGTTATCGGCTTTGTGTTCCTGGTCGTCACGTTCTTCTCCAGCCGCGAGCGTATTACGCCACCTACCAATCAGAAAACGGATACACGGAAAGACATCAAGGATGTATTCAAGAATATACCCTGGAGAGCGATGTTTATTCTGACTCTTTTCCTTTTCACCACACTCGCCATGTGGGGAAGCGCCATGAATTTCTACTTCGAAAATTATGTGGATGCAGATGCGCTCTATGCGTTCCTCGACAAACTCGGGCTGGTGGCTACTCAAGCCGGCGACAGTATAGGATATACGATACTGAATGCTTTCGGCCTCATTGTCAGCAGCCCCGAAAAAGCTTACGAAGTGGGATTCGGCGTATTCAATATGCTGGGAGCCGTTGTACAGTTCTTCGGCGTTATCTTCCTTTCAGGCTTCCTTGCCAACCGCTTCGGAAAGAAATCGGTATTTATCGTATGTCTGGCACTGACGGCGTTGTTTACGGCATTCTTCTACTTCCCCAGCCAAACGGATGTGGAAACGATGTTCGTATTGAACTTCCTGAAGAGTTTGGCTTATGCTCCTACTGTTCCGTTGCTTTGGGCGATGATTGCCGACGTGGCAGACCATTCGGAATACGTAAATCGCCGTCGCGCCACCGGCTTCGTATTTGCCGGTGTAGTGTTCGCCCTGAAAGCGGGTTTAGGCATAGGAGGCGCCATTCTGGGATTCCTGCTCTCCGGTTTCGGTTACGTATCGGGTGCGGGCGTGGCACAAAGCGAATCGGCTATTCAAGGTATTGTACTTTCGTCCAGCCTTATTCCGGCACTGACATTCTTTATCGGAGTCATCACGCTGTGGTTCTACCCCATCACGAAGAAGTATAATGAGTACATGCAATCCGAATTGACCGAACGTAGAAAACAAACGGATTATTAGCCGGCAGCTTAGTTGCAACAAAGGATGTATTCGTGCAGCTTGACAGCCTTTTATGCAACAGGAAATTATAAGAATAACTAACTGAATAAACAATTGTATCATGAAAAAAGAAAAAAGATATTTAGTACCCGGAGATTATATGGCAGACCCTGCCGTCCATGTATTCAACGACCGCCTTTACATTTACCCGTCCCACGACTGGGAGAGTGGTATCCCTGAAAACGACAACGGCGACCACTTCAATATGAAAGACTATCACGTCTTCTCCACCGACAACCCGATGACGGGAGAAATTACAGATCATGGCTTAGTGCTTACCACAGAAGATATTCCCTGGGCAGGTCGTCAGCTATGGGATTGTGATATAGCCGAGAAGCATGGAAAATACTACATGTATTTCCCTTTGAAAGACCAAAACGATATCTTCCGTATAGGCGTTGCCATTGGTGAACGTCCCGAAGGTCCGTTTATTCCCCAGCCTGACCCGATGCGCGGCAGTCACAGCATAGACCCCGCCATCCTGAATGACGGCGACGGAAACTATTATATGTATTTCGGTGGTCTTTGGGGCGGACAGCTACAACGTTACCGCGACAACAAAGCGTTGGAAAGCGCCACCTTTCCCGCAGACAACGAACCCGCCATTCCCGCACGCATCGCTAAGCTCAGCGAAGACATGCTACAATTTGCCGAAGAGCCTAAGCCGGTTGTTATTCTGGACGAGAACGGCGAACCATTGACCGCCGGAGACAACAAACGTCGTTTCTTCGAAGCTTCCTGGATACACAAGTATAACGGAAAGTACTACTTCTCCTACTCCACCGGAGACACCCATTTGCTGTGTTATGCCATTGGTGACAATCCTTACGGCCCCTTCACTTATCAGGGAGTAATCCTTACCCCGGTGGTAGGCTGGACTACCCACCACGCCATCGTAGAGTACAAAGGGAAATGGTATCTCTTCCATCACGACAGCGTACCTTCCGGCGGACGTACCTGGTTGCGTAGCCTCAAAGTATGCGAACTGGAATACGATGCCGACGGACGCATCATTACTATTGACGGATTGGAGTAATCATGATAGAATCTTGAATTTTGAATTATGAATTATGAATTTTGAATTTTGAATGGCTGTGTAATCGTACTGTATAGCAATTCATAATTCATAATTCAT
>NZ_DBDF01000204.1 GCF_002293435.1 Bacteroides sp. UBA939
TGGCATTGTTATTCTTCCGGTTGCTCTTTAGCCTTCCCAGTTCATCGTAGGTGTTTGCGGAAAGGGCCATTTCCGACGCTGTATTCAGTTTATATTTAGTTGTCAGCAACCGCCCGGCATGGTCGTAAGTATAGGTGTAGATTTCCGTCTGCGTAGTCTTGTTGGTAGCCGCATGTACATGTTTCCGTTTGGTAGCCTGTCCGGTGAAGTTGTATGCGAAATATTCCTTTTCGGTGCCGCCGGCAAGGTGGTTGTTGGACTTGGTTTGAACCACCCTTCCGTGATAGTCATAATACATTACCGAGTATAGGTAGGTTGACGACAGCGTTCCGTCCGAATTTATTTGGGCGGTAAGCGTGCCTGTGAGCAGGCCTTTGTTCCTAATCTTGTTGCTGGTGGTGTAATCCGCTCCGTACCAAATACCATAACCAGCTTCGGGCGTGTATTTCACATTTTCATTCGTATTAACGGGTATGTTGTTTTTCCCCAGGAAGTCATAATCATCATAGTAGTTTACAGTGAGCACGGTAGGGGTTGTAAGCGTAACGCCCGAGATCGTGTATCCTTTGTATGTTCCCGTTGTATTGTTTCGAGTGGCTTTTGCTACGATACTGCTTAACGGAGGTGTGGTCGCCAACGCATTGTAGCTGTTGGTGCAGATTCCGGTTACGCAGACACGACCAAACATGTCAGGTATGGCGAATGTCCATTCTTTCGGGGATTTTTTCCGTTGCTCACCGTCTTGAGAGAAAATAACCCGGTCAGCTTTGTCATATATGTAATATGTCCAGTCGCCACCCGGAAGGCGTTTGGCTCTACAGCGGTTGTATTTGTCGTACATATACAAATAAGCGTAGTTTCTCAGAATAGCGGAACTGACGTTCGACCACGATGAAGTGGCGCTACTTCCTTTTAATGCGTCTGAGGCGAGAGGGGGAAGGACGGCTACTTTGTTTCCATTTGCATCGTACACATAATAGGTATCATGGAGAATTTTTGTATTGCCATTACGTAGAACCTGACGAGTGAGCATCACCCGCCCAAGGTTGTCGCTGAATTCAAAGATGGTGTTACCGTCCTCATCTGCAGTACGGATAACATGGAGTGACCCCGTAAGGCAATTACCACTGTTTGCTATTGATACTAATGTATCAGTGTTAGAGTCAGTATAACCTCCACTGTAGTTTATACAGTTCAAGGTGTCGTTGCCCGAAACGTTGGTGAAGTAATCGGTCTTTACCCCGCGTGAGTTATTTTGCCAAGCAGTGCCAGGGCCATATTGTCCCAGTGCGCGGTTCAGAGGGGAAGATTCGTATACGGGGCGAGAATAAGGGTTCTGGTCTGCGTTCAGTGTTTTTGCCGCCGCCTTTACCGTTGCTGGATTGACGTAAGCTCCGTCGGTAGCAGACGTGCCGGGAAGCCATGAGTTTGCACTCCGTCCGAATTCATCGTATTCCTGTAGCGTCACAAGGTCTTTGCTTGTAGGAGTAATCTTCCGCTGCACGGTCTGCGCCGGGCGACCAAGTCCATCGAAGTATTGAATGTTATCCAAGTATTTAGTTCCGTCCTCGCTTGTATAAGTACGGGTCAGTATATAATTCTGATTGGCGGATTGGGCATGCACCTGATGAAATGTGCCGACAGGGAATAAGCACGATACCGACAACAGGATAGTAAGTATATTCGTTCTCATGGCTTATTGATTTTGATAATTATAATTAAATGTCTGGATATTTTTTTCGGTTGTACCTTCCTTTACATAGATACGCTTCAGCCTGTCGAATGAATCATATTCATAATAGGTGGTAATGCCTGACGGATCGGTTGCGGTAAGTATGCCTACTAAAGGTTTATAAGTATAAACTGTGACAAAAGCGTTTGATAATTTTGTTCCTAATGACTTGATAGTATTGATTGTAGCCTGATCCGGATTTTTATTACTTGCCAGTGTGGTCATATTCATGTTTAAAGCTGTGCTTACCTGACTGTACGTAGCGCCTATGATTTCAGCTATAGGATAGTGATAGTTATAACTCCATATACAAGACACAGGGGTTCCGTCCAGGCGAGTGTATTGCAATAAGTTACCTTTTTCGTCATACTTATCATAAGTGAGTTCAATACGTGGGGTACGGCCAAACGTAACATAATCAGGAAGAATAGCATTGCTGGGATAATTGTAATATTCATTATAAATAGTACTTCCATTGTATGTCTCTATCTTTTTTTCTCCTATAATAGTGGATAGCATATTGCGTCGAGCCAATTCCGTATCAGATGACGGATAAGTATATTCCTCAAATAAATCATCTTCTCCCCCAATACTCTTTTCCATTATTTTTAATGTTAGCTGGTTACGGGTGTTGTATTGATATTGTTCTGCAGCCGTAGTTGGATGTGTACCTGCAGGAGAATAATTTGTAGTTGTTTTTCTGGAAAGAAGACGCCCGCTGTCTCTTAATATGGCGTACTCCATGAGGTCATAGGCCGACGTTATGTAATCGTATGGAGAGTTTCCTACATTATGATATGTTTCAAAATATACTTTACGAATTAATCTTATTCCATAGAAAGCCTCCGGATCGTTACTTTTATATGCGGGAATATATTCGTATTGCTCTTCCCGGATTTTTATATCATCATTATTATAGAAGCTGCGGTTTGCCAGCAGAGGCTTATATCCCGAATGATATGTTTTGATTCCCTTAGAGTATCCGTTGTTTATGATAGTATACGTACCTGAAGGGAGTGATATTCCGTCCATATAATCAATCGTGTATTGCCGGTATATATTATATCGGGATACTGTTTTCCCATTTGTTATGCCATCAGCTTCTCTTACCTGATAGGTTGTAACCTGGGGATAATTAACTTGAAACATCGAATTATCTATTTCGCCAAGAGGTTTATTGGAATAATTCCTTGCTATCTTTTGCAAATAGTAAGGGCTGGAATACTGAATATAATATGTTTCATTGGCAAACAGGTCTTTAGAGAAATGAATATTGGCAATTCCTGTCCCGTTTTCATTTTCTCCATATTTGAAGATGGTGGTAACCGCTTCGCTGTCGGCCCCTACAGACTTTATCTTTTTTATCCGTTGTCCGCCCCCGCTTACAATAACGGAAGGGTTAGGAAATTTATGAGGTTCGTATTCATACTCGGAATACCCCCCGGTAGGATATGTGAGCTTTTTTAGAGAGAAGTAATGAATTACACTTTGATCATTGGCTGAGCGATCCAGCAGACGTGAATAAAATAACTGTCCAACTGAAAGTACAGGCGGCTTACTACCTCCAGTATATACATATTTGTCATTTTCAAATTCTTTATGCAAAAATGGTTCATAAGCTTCACTGCCTTTATCTTTATAAAATCCCCATTGGTCGGCGTATAAGCGATTAGATTGAATACTTGTCATTGAATCCGGGCCATAGTATTCAAGATTGTATTTTTGTTCGGATTGACTTCTCGAATGGATTGTAACCGATTCCAGTAAATGATGAGCATATCCTCCTAAACTCCCATCGCTGAGTGTTATAGGTACATTTTTGTAATTTAGAACGAACCTCCTTAATATTTCATTATTTTGTCTATTTGTTACAACTATTTCTTTGATAAGTTGGTATGGAGGAAGTATTTCGATACTGGGATTCCTTCCATTTCTTTTAAACTCAACAATTATATCATCCGTTTCTATTTTCTGAATATAAAACATATCTTCGTATCTGAAAGCGGACTCGGACGGAGCCACTCTGGATGTTGAAAATTCCGAATTTTCTGCTCTAGTGGCAGGAGTAGTTACCATCCATGGCTCAACTATCGAAGACGTTCTACCGCGATGTGACTGTCCCTGAGAGAATTTTTCATATCTGAAGTTTATTATATCGTTAAACGGAGAAACAATCTGACGCAGTGGCCAGCTTGTCGGGGATCCTACACCCTCCCCGCTTATTAGTTCGTGCAAATCAGTGTTGTCCTGTTTACCGCCAAAATAATAATTGAATCCGTTGCCGTCTATAATATGCGTCTCGTTCCGTGCTACTTTATTGAGTTTGTCAAGATTATCCTCTATCTTTACCGTCTGAATGGCACTTCCCGAATTATTCCCTTGTGAAATCAGAAATTGCCCGTTGGAAGAAGGCAATATATAAGAAAACCGGTCATATTCACCATCTATATTGAGTTTCCACGGATTGATCCATTCAGATCGATCATATTCTTCTCTCCAAACAACCATACTGGACAGGTAAGCATCCAATTCGTAACCTGAGCCAATATTTGTGAAATAATAATCAAATTCGTCTCTGTCATATTTTTCATAGTAAAAATCATCTCTTCCGTTGATACTTCGGCTTACTCTATATCCTCCGGCATTGATACTCCATCCTGCCCCGACTTCTCCATCATATTGTTTATAACGGATTCCTCCGGCATGATATGACAAAGTAATGGGGATTGTTAATCCTTTGACCTTTACTTCATAAAGGGGAATATTAATCTCCGGTAACCCATTATATTCTGTTATCTGATGATTCAGATATTTTTGAAACAACTGGGCTTGGGGCGATGGAGGAATGATTTGAGGCTGTTGAACGGAGGATTGCCCCCATAAAATTGCCGTGCACAAAAAAAATAGAACTGTTGCTGTCGTTTTTTTCATAGGATTATACATTTAATTTTTAAATAATAATTCTGTTTGTAAATACTTCGTTTGCAGTTGTCCTTAGCGCATAGTTCTAGCAGATCAGGCTTGAATAATTTAAGGTTTATAATAGAAAACTCTTTCTGTTAATTCAGTACCAAACCGCAACATCACAAATATAGAAATAAATTCTGAATAATTGCAATAGTTGGTCGTGTTTTTTTGAAAAAAGATAGAACTTTTCATACTAATGATTGTATCTCAATCACTTACGCGCATTGTCTTCGCCGTACCAAAACCGGATCAAAGCCGTGTCAAAGCCGTGTCTGTTCCCTACCTGCTCCGTATAAAGGTACCCTTATACGGAGCAGCTAAGGCTTTGATACGGACAAGATACGGAGCGGATCTCCCCGTGAATCATCTGTTTGCTACCACTTGGTGAGTGTAAATCCGTCCCGTGAGACAAATTTTACCGTCCCATGAGACGAATTTCACAGTCTCACGAGATGAATTCCGAGGCTTTAGCTTTGCAATTATGAATAATGCAGGTCAGTCATACCCCCAAATCATGTGTTTGCACCGCATATAGATGGTACTTACACCGCCTATATGCGGTTCGCGAACGGGATATAGATGGTGAAAACACGGGATATAGATGGTGTGCGCACCGCATATATCCCGTTCGAGCACCATCTATATCCCGTGCAGCCAAAAATCAGGAATCCGAGGGGCACAAGTATTACAGTTGAGGAACACAAGCATTGCATTTATGAAACACAAGCAATACATTTACGAAACACAAGTGTTCTGTGCGAACCACGCAAGTGTTTCTCAAAAGGCTTTATAGCAATAACAAGAAGGCGTGTAGGTAAAAAAGCTGCATACACCCTAAAAAAGTTGCTGCCACCACTACTCTAACGCCCATGAATAAGGCGATACAGCGTGTGAGTGTAGGTATGCAAGTAAAAATGTAAAATCATGGGATATGCGCGCGCACACATACACGCGCACGTACATAAGGTGTATATAGCGTGCGATACGTATATTGAGCAATAAACTCCGCAAACTCTATCAAATGGCTGCCACCTTTTTTATGGCGTCGAAGCTACACTCGTCAATGCATAGTCCACACTGCACACAGGCTTTGGTATCAATGGTATGAACTTCATACGGCGTATACGGAATGGCATCAACCGGACAAGCCTTGGCGCACTTGGTACAACCTACACAATCGTCGGTTATGGTGTACTTAATCATATCCTTGCATGTTCCTGTCCTGCAAATTCCGTTTACGTGCTCCTCATACTCGTGGCGGAAGTACTTCAGGGTAGTGAGTACCGGATTCGGCGCACTTCTGCCCAATCCGCAAAGCGATGATTTCTTTATGTTGAGCGCTAATTCTTCGAGCTTGTCAATGTCCCCCATCTCGGCTTTTCCACTGCATAGCTTGTCGAGTATATCCAGCATACGGCGGATTCCGACACGGCAGAATGTACACTTGCCGCACGACTGCTCGCAGGTGAAGCTCAGGAAGTAACGGGCAACATCCACCATACAGTCCTTTTCGCTTAATACCACCAAACCACCGGAACCCATCATGGCGCCCATCTGGTTGAAAGCGTCAAAGTCCACCTGAACATCGCACAGGTGTGCGGGAATACAACCGCCCGAAGGACCGCCGATCTGCACGGCTTTCAGCTTTTCGCCTCCCTCTACGCCGCCGCCGATGTCGTCAATAATCTGATTGAGCGTGATGCCCATCGGAACTTCAATCAGCCCGCCGTGGCGTATTTTCCCCGCGAGGGCGAATACCTTTGTACCTTTGCTCCCGTCCGTTCCCACCTGGCTGTACGTGTCCGCACCGTTTCTTACGATGTAGGGGATTTGGCTCAGCGTTTCTACGTTGTTGACCAATGTGGGGCGGCCGAACAGTCCTTCAACGGCAGGATAAGGCGGGCGTTGCCTGGGAAATCCCCGTTCACCTTCAATAGAGGCAATCAGCGCCGTTTCTTCACCGCAGACAAAAGCTCCTGCACCTTCAAAAATAGAAATGTCAAACGAAAAGTTGCTCCCCGCAATGTTCTTTCCGATAAGATTCCGTTCACGGCAAAGCTCAATAGCGGTGCGGATGCGGATAACTGCCAACGGATATTCGGCGCGGATATAGAATACTCCCTTGTCGGCTCCTACGGCGTATCCGGCTATAATCATGCCCTCAATCACTCGAAACGGATACGACTCCAACATCATCCTGTCCATGAATGCGCCGGGGTCACCCTCGTCGCCATTACAGATGACGTACTTTTCTTCTTTATCGGAAGCCGCTACGATTTCCCACTTCTTTCCGGTTAAGAAACCTCCGCCGCCGCGTCCGCGGATGCCGCTTTTCAGTATGGTTTGAATTGTCTCTTTACGGGTGTGCGATGAAATGGTATTGCTGAGTGCGTTGAAACCACCGTGAGCTATGTACTCATCAATATTCAGCGGTGCAAGAAAGCCGTAGCCTTCGGTGGAGATGTGTTTTTGTCCCGTAAGGAAACTGTCGATAACGCCTGTCCGTTCATTTTCGTTTTTCCACACTACGTTGTCCCAGGTGATATCTGTATGGAAGGTGTCAATATGGTTCAGCAAACTGTTTTTTATCCGCTTGAAGTAGCCGGCAGGCTTAAAATGGTGATGCAGGATTTCCTTTATTTCGGTAGCCTTCACGTTGGGATAGCGGGTAATTGCGCCGTCCGGCATTACTACATCTATCAGCGGTACTTTGTTGCATACTCCCACACAGCCCACCGATTTGATATTCACATCAATACCCAGTTCGTTGGCGGCATTTTCCAGTTCCTTATAAATATCCGTCGAGCCGCTTGCCTGGCAACAGGAACCCATGCCGAGGCGGATTTCTCCTGCAATTCTACGTCGGGCGCTCTGCACCTCTTCCTTTTCTTTTTCTTCCTGTTGAGAGAGAAAGTCTTCAATGACTTCATTCACCCTTCCGGGCATAACATGGCCGTATATCTTCTCGTCTATTTGCACCACCGGAGCCAGCGTACAACACCCCAAGCAGGCAATTTTCTCTATTGAGAAAAGCTGGTCGGCAGTGGTAATGCTTTCATCTTCCATTTTCAGTTCCCGTTTGAAAGAGTCGTACACATTGCCGGCTCCTTTCACGTGGCAGGCTGTTCCGGTACAGACTTTGATAAGATGTTTCCCATAAGGGATATGGCGGAACCCTGAATAGAAAGTAGAGACACTGATTAATTGCGCACGGTCAATCTCCGTCTTTTCATATATACGTTCAATAGCTACCGAAGGAAGATAACTGAACTTCTCCTGTAATGCCTGTAACAAAGGTATGATGGTGTGCCGGGATGTACCAACCTGTTCAATGATGGCATCCACTCCGGCTATTATATCATCTTTTGTTCGACCTATATTATTTTTACAATCACATGCCATAAGCGCTATTCTCCATGTTATCTATATCCAACTGAGCTTTCACCCTTTTTTCTATATCATCTGCACTTGGCAGTGTATCAACAAACTCGGCAGGTACAAAATCACTCAACTTGTATTCGCTTACGCCTATTGGTTTGTTGATGTCCTTCAAGGCGTATTCGGCAGTCAGTTTATCTCTCGTTTTGCAAAGCATAATACCAATAGTGGGATTATCTTGCGGATGTTTCAATATGTCGTCGATAGCAGAGAGATAAAAATTGAGTTTGCCCGCATATTCGGGCTTAAATTCTGTGTTTTTGAGTTCTATCACCACATAGCAACGCAATTTGGTGTTATAGAACAACAAGTCGATATAATAATCCCGGTTACTTATTTCCAGATGATACTGATTGCCGATAAAAGCAAAGCCTGTACCGAGTTCGAGCAATGTTTTGGCGATGTTGGCTATAAGTTCGTTTTCTATTTCGCGTTCAATAATCCCATCTCTTTTTTCAATGAAATCAAAGACGAAAGGGCTTTTCAATGTCTCTGTTGCCAGTTTGCTTTGTGGATCAGGTAACAACCGTTCATAATTGGTTGCTTTCTCACTTATAGCTTGCCTTTCATAAGTTTTCATTTGAAGACGGTCTTCCAGAACACTAACAGACCATCCATTCTCTATTGTTTGCTCACCATACCATTTATAGATATTCTGATCTTTGATTTTAATAAGCAATGCTGTATTGTGTGTCCAACTCAATTTTGCAGCCACTGACTGCAAAATTCGTTCATCGGTAATTATTTCGGCAAATCTCTTCATATAATTGAGATTTCTAACTGAATACCCTTTTGCTTCCGGAAACGCCAACTTTATATCTTTAGCAAGATTATCCACAAACTTATTCCCATATTTTACATTGGCAGATATGGCCTTCCCGATGTTCCAAAACAGTATAATCTGTTCTCTGTTTATATCAAGAACCGCTCTATACTGAGCTTCGCGAATCTGCTTTTTTATATCGCTCAGAATTTCGAAATATTCGTTGTTATTGATTAGCATAATGTGCTCTCCTGTCCATTCTATTATTAATTTTCTCCACCATGTTATTCATAATTAAGGGAGTTCAATTTGTCTTTCTTTCATTTCTTTCATTCCTTTCAGGATAACTTTCAGTTTCTCTTTTATGTAATTGGCAAATTCACCTTTTGCAATATCTATAAATGTTCGTGTATCCCAATTTTTATAATAATCATCCAAATATTGAAAGCCATAAGGCCAGCATATATCAGGTTTGCCACTCAGACAATCTAAACTTTCTTCTAATAAAGTAATCTCCGTATATCTTCTACATTTAGGCTGTGACCAACTTAATATTCCAGACACTGTCTGGAAAATATGGTACTTCAGGTTGTTTACTTTCGCTATCTCATTCATAATTACCTCTCCGCCACACAATAAATACTATTCTCTGTTCTCACTACAATTTTCCCATCCGTAAAGGCAGGAGTGGCAAATGTCTTCTCGCCTGTTTCAAAAGCGTTCAACAGCTGGAATTCATTATTGGCAGCAAATATGTGCATCTTTCCGTCGTTGCTGAAGAGATAAACCTTTCCTTCGGCAATGATGGGGGAAGAGTAAAATTCCGTATTCAGTTCATGCCCCTTGCGTAATTCTCCTGTTTGGACATCGTAAGCAGCAGCAACGCCGTAACTGGTGGCGAGGTAGAGATTATTTTTTGTCGCAACCGGACTGGATACTTCGGGAAGGAAGTCATGACTTTCCCATAAAACAGTACCGTCGGTTCCGTTGATAGCAACCAATGTGGAGTTTTCGCTGGCGCCGAAAACAATACCATTGGAACTGCAAGCACTGGCGCTAACCTCTCCCGACAGACATTCTACACGCCACAACTCTTCGCCGTTGTTCGGATTGTAAGCCGTGACTGCCGGATTTCCCATTAGCACCAATTGGGGAGAGTTATTGACATAAGCTATGATGGGAGAACTCCATGTGATTTTCTCTTTCCGCTCTTTGCTCCACACTTGAGCGCCGGTTGCAAGATTGAAAGCAATCAATTTAGGAGATTTCTGATTGTCGTACTGGACAATAACCAAGTTGCCGAATGTCAGCAGCGAAGAAGCATATCCGTAGTGATTATCAGGTACACCGAGGTTCTTTGCCCAAAGCTGTTTGCCATCCATATCGGCGCATATAATATCACCGGTGGCAAATATGGCGCAGACCTGTTTGCCGTTCGTAGCCACAGTTGATGCCGCCAAGCCGGTATCCTCAGTGGTTTTGGGCATTTGCGAAGGAGATCCGGATATATTTGCCGCAGCCAACGACCATATCTTGTCTCCGGTAGTCAAGTCATAACAATACAGTTCGCGGGCTTGCTCGTCGGCGCCGGAAAAAAAGACTTTGTTTCCATTAATTACCGGAGAGTTGTATCCTTTGCGAGGTATCTTTTGTTTCCATGCTATGTTCGTTCCTTTGGCTAAGTCCCATTTCACCGGTAACCCTTTAGCGGAAGATACGCCATTGGAGTTGTTTCCACGGAAAGCATTATGAGTGATTTTGGAGATGACAGGCTGTACGGTTCCCGTAGCGACCGTATCTATTGCTGTTTTTACCGTATCTGCATCTGCTACAGCTTTTGCTGTGTCTTCATCAATAGCGATTGTATCTTCTTCAACCGGAGAAATGATAGGACTGTTTGTATCTTCGGAAACCTCCTGTGCATCGGCTATCATTTCAGATTGCTCCTTATCTTCAGGTTGCCCCAATTGTTTTAGAAAAGGAGAACTCAACAGAACGAAGACTACAGCCACAGCTACGATGCTTGTTGCCACCCAGGTCACATAGCCCCGCGCTTTTGTTTTAATCACCCATTCGTCAATCGGAGCAATATCCTTATCCGGAATGTTCTTGTCACGGGCAAAATAGAAACGGGTACAAACGATAAAGACAACCAGCATACCTATCAAGATATAGGCTCCGGTTTTCAAATGATCCATTTGCACGAAATAAGCTTTTCTTGCCAAAAGGTCAAGTTGACGTATCTGTTCCTGCAAAACCTGATTGTTTGCGTTCTGGTCGTTTATCCCTTTCAATGTTTCCATTACCTCGGTTTGTAGCGGCGTGGCGCCTCTCACCTGAAAATAATTGGTAATCAGCATGATTGAGAAAGTGACTATAAAAATAGCCGATACGATGGCAATGTTCCGGAGGATTGCTCTTTTCATGTTTTTAAAATCAATAGTTTGATATTTAGTATATATTCTTTTGTATCTGGGGCTTACGAATCAATATCTTGAGTTCACTCCAATGCAAACCGCACTAAAATTGTACTTTCAACTTTTATTTTCTCAAGTTCAATATCGGTTTCCGTTGAATTGTTCGATATACCTTGTATTTTCATATTTGGGTCTACATAACCGGCACCTCTGCCTCCTAATGTATTAGAAGCCACATAGGGAGTCATATTATCTGCTTCCCTGATAAATAAGGCTCTCCCTGTTTTTTGATTCAGCGCTGCGGCCAATAATTCAGCTTTCTCTTTCGCCGCTTTAATGGCGGACACTTTAACCTCCTTCCGGTACTGTTCAATCTTCGAATGCTCCGTTTTTTCGATTGATACATCCGATATTCCTAATTCCTGGAGTTCAAAGAATACCTTTTGCAAGGTTTTAGAGTCATGAACAATCAGTTGATATTGCTTTGAGAGTATTACTGCATTTGATTTTAAGATATACGCCCTTAAATTACTCGCAAAGTCTGCCAGCGACAGGTCTTTGCTTGTATCAATGCCAAGTGACGTCAGTTTGTTGATCATCTCTTTCTCAATTTCAGAGAGAGTCAATTTACCCTTATTGTTTTTGTCGCTCAACGTAATTTTCAAATAAATCATATCAGGCGAGATTTCCAGCTCTGCCTTTCCTGTGACTTCAATGTAGTTCTGGTCGATGAAGTTCTTCTCTCCCGACTGAGCGAATCCATTGATGGAAGCACTTAATAATAATAAACCTATAATCAACTTTCTCATACACTTCATAATTTATGTTTGTTCTTAAATTCTTGTTTACAGTTAAAGCAATAATGTTTTTTTTGAATAAACGGTGTAGGACACGCACATAATAGCGAAGTAAGCAGAAAGAGCCAGCCCGCTTTTTTGACTGGTGCAACTTCCCTCGAACCGCAATACGGGCATACTGCTTCCGCTTTGTTATTTGCATTTTCCTGTTCATGGGGATATCCATTCAACGGAAACAATTTGTCGGATACTTCTGAATCTCCGTCTTTAATATATCCCGCCTCTTCCAGAATTTCAACAGCCTGCTCCAAATCGTTCTCCCTGACCTGAAGTTTCACTCCACCAATGGCATTAGAATAAAAGGGGCTAACTTGAACCGTCAATTCATCCTGCACAAAACAAGTGATGCCTTCCGATTCTAATCTACCCCGGATTACCGCCACTTCGTATCCGAAAGTAGCTGTCAGAACGGTAATGAACTTTTCATTTTCCATCTTCTTTTTACCCGATCATACCTATTCCCTAAAACGTTAAGGTTTCAAAGGTACGAATTCTGTTAAAACCTTACAATAAGAAAACCTAAAAATAAGACTTCTGCATTTCACATTCAGTCATTGATTTCTATGCATTAATGATGTTGTGCCAACAGTTAGTGATGAGAAAATCCTTTCTAAGCTTTGAGAGATGCTCTCCATAGGGATGAAGATACCTGTGGTTAGGATGAAAGTTTATCTCCAGCCTGGAGATGAACATCTCTAAGTTGAAGATATGCATCTCCAGCTTGGAGATATATATCTCCTGTTTGAAGATAAAGATTACTTCTCTTTCAAGCTATTTTGCGGGCAATAACTGAAACACCTGCCACACGCCACGCAGCCGGCACGGTTAATTGCGTATTGCTTGCGCGTCCGTTTGACAGACAGTCCGATTAAAGTAATTCCAATAACAAGTCCGAATAAGGCGCCTGCAATGGTGGAATACAGTTTAAAATCGGCCTGCACTTTTTCATAAGTTTCGGTGAGTTCTTCGACAGTTCCTCCTTGTCCGTAGAATGCTTCCAAGTCAATGGAAAGAACATCTTGCGGATCGGCCTCGTGTGACATGACCATATCGTAGAGGCGTACATCTTTGTGAGCACGGCTCAAATCGCTGCTGACCGAACGCATGAGGAATGCCCCGGCAAGAAGCATGAACGGAAGGACTATCAGATAGGTAATAATACGTTTCACTCCCTGCAAACGGGTTTCTTTCACTTTGTTTTCGTAAGGAGGTTCGATGGCGTCCACCGGACAAGCATTGCGGCAAAGGTCACAGTTGATACATGTTTTCCGGGTCAGTTCAATCTTCCATACCGATACGCGGGAGAACAAACTTAACAGCGCTCCGTACGGACAAATGAA
Source organism: Bacteroides sp. UBA939 (assembly GCF_002293435.1). GTDB lineage: Bacteria > Bacteroidota > Bacteroidia > Bacteroidales > Bacteroidaceae > Bacteroides. The sequence goes on from NZ_DBDF01000204.1 coordinate 13,515, forward strand.
GCGGCAGAACGGTCTTCCCGTAAAGATGGATATTATAAGTAACAGAACACCAAATACAATCAACCCGAAATCTCCCCCTAACCGGAAGATTCCGATAAACGGATCAAAACGGCAGATGATGAAACTACTCCGCGTAACAGCGTACAGGATTGCATAGATGAGGTAAATCCAGGGAATCATACCCAATACAGTGGTTAGTGATTTGGGTAATCTATAGTTCTTCAGGTTCACCAGTTCCTGCAAGGCTCCAAACGGACAGACTCCGGCGCAAAACACCCTGCCAAACAAAAAGGCGAACAGGATGGGAAGGATAAAGAACAGTAATACGGATAAAGGCAAGATGTAGGTACTGTCGACCAATGCCAACGATACGTTTTGAATGGCGCCGATGCTACAGACACATCCGCTACGGAAGAATCCAAAATAGCCTACGGAGATGATAGACACCCATATAACAGGTTTGCGTGTCCGCTTTTTGAGTATCGCCCACGCAACAATGCCCATTAAGAGAATCAACAGGATAATATCAACAGTGACCCATGACATTTCGTCGGGTACAGGATAAGTTATTTCGGGATATTGATAGCCGGACTCGAAGTCGGGTTTGGGGAATCTGTTCTGAGCATTCACCTGTCCGAGAAACAGCAACGATAGGCCTGTTAAAAGTAACTTCTTCATCTTCATTCTTTTAGTTTATAAGCTGTTCCAAGCGGTACGCGGGTGATTGCGTCCGACGGACATACGGTAGCTATTGTACATTCATTGCAATCTGTGCACAAGTCACGTTTAATCTGGAGATAAAGTGAGCCGTTGCCGAAAGAACCGCATCCTTTAACACATTTCCCACATCCGTTGCACAAGTCTTCATTGATGGTATATTCAAAGTAAGGATCTTCCACGAATTTACGTTCGATGGCTCCGGTAGGGCACATCAGGTTTTCGGCGGCGGTATTAAGTTCCTTGACATTGGAGCGGTAGTATCCTCCACACAGGTCGCAGTAGCCGCATACCTTATTGGCATGAATACATTTGACGGCGGAAATGGGGAGTACGCATTCCGTTTCACACCGTCCGCACTGTGTACATTTCTGAGGGTCAATTTGCCAGTAATGACTTGCCTCTTGTCCTCTTGCTTTGTACACCAATCCTCCGAAAACAGAGAGGATTGTTCCGCCTGCTACAGCCGTTCCCAAAACCTGTAGGAATTTCCGGCGTGATACCGGACTATGTTTGTTTTCGTTTTCTTTCATCTATAATCAATATATCGTTTGGTTGTAACTTAGTGTAAATCATATCCCGTGCAAAAACCGTATAGAACACCTTTGCAGAACATGATTTTTACTTTCCAATGCACCATAAATGATTGGCAGTACGTATAATCAGTTGCTTTCCTGCTACGGCTATCGAGGCGCGGGTTAGTGCGTTCAATTCGTTTGTTGCAAGTATTTCCGCAGGTTCTTTCGGGTCGGCAGAGGGTTTCAATACGGTGGTTGTTCCTCGTTCAGAGAGTACGTAGATTTTTCCGTCGGCATAGAGTGGCGACGGGTTCAGTTGTCCGCCCCTCAAGCGAATTTGCCACAGGAACTCGCCCGTAGAGGCATCTAAGCAGCACACCCGGTTGTCGGGACATGTGTACAGATAGGGCTTTACGTACAGGAACGAGGACATCATCGGCGTATAACCTTCTTGCTTCCAAGCAATGTGGGTGGTCGTACAGTCTCCCTGCCCATCGGGACGAACCGCCATAATGGGTGCGCGGTTGGTGTGCGACGCATAAATCAGCCCGTCGCCTATAACGATAGACGGCACGCATGGTTCGCCAACGCTGGTGACAGTCCATATTAGTTTTCCGTCAGCGGGATTAAATCCTTGTATCACGTCACCTGCCGAACTGATTATCTGATCTTTGCCGTTGACTTGCATCACTGCCGGCGTGGAGTGTGCGATGCGTGTCATTCCCCTTGTTCCCCGCCAACGTTCTTTGCCGGTATTCTTATCGAGTGCCAGCAAATATGATTTGTCCCATAGTTCTTGGAAACCTAAGGACTTCGGTTCTTCACGGTTGCTATGATTAACAGCTAAAAGTAACAGGTCGCCATACAGAATTGGAGATGTTCCCATACCGTGATGGGAATAGAAATCCAGTTCGTTATTAGTCCATCGGATATTACCTTCAAAGTCTAAAGCAGCAAAACCACCACCACTAAAAACCGCAAAAACGGTTTTACCGTCTGTAGCCGGTGTTGGCGTAGCGTAAGAATTCATCTCATGCCTGTGTTGACTCGGTTGTTGTGTGAATACAATTTTATTCCAAAGAATTTTGCCGGTTATACGGTCTATAGCAATGACATGGCAATTCTTACCGTCTTCCGTTGCCGTGGTAACGAAAATATGATCATTCCAAACAATTGGTGATGACCACGCTTCGCCCGGGATATCTGTTTTCCAGGCTATGTTTTCTTCAGTGCTCCAGCGTACCGGAGTATCTTTTGCTTTAGAAATACCCTGACCATTAAGACCACGAAACTGAGCCCAGTTTTCCTGTCCCTGAGCGGAGACTGTAATAAATGCGAAAACACTGCAAACGCAGAGAAGAATTTTATTTTTCATGGTATATCCTTATATTATATGAATAATTTTTTCATTGATTGCAACTTATAATAGAACACCTTCTTTGAGCGGACAATTCACTTTGCAATCCGAGCAGGCCGTTTTTGCCGCCGATGTTCCGTCATATTGGAATATGGAAATCATATCCTTGCCTGCCACAAATAGTTTGTCTTTATGGTTTTTTATATCATAAGCCGTGCTACCGCCTCCCAGGGTTTTGCTATCAAGCAACACATTGCGGAATTTACCATCCGCACTATAGCAACTGATGCGCGGATTCCCTTTCTCGGAAGTGAGGATATTCCCCGCAGGAGTATATGTCAGGTGAACCGGATTACAGCATCCGCAGAACATGCCTGCAGCTCCTCCCGACTCTCCGAAAGAACCGATATATTCACCATCCGGGGTGTATTTTTCTACTTTATGTCTTCCCGGATTGGAACAATATACGGTTCCATTCGTATAAGTGATGCCGAAAGAATAGCTGGGGATGATGAAGCCGTCGGGACTTTGAATGAATCTCGTAAAACCGCCTTCCTTGGTATATTGGCAGATGTTTTTATTAGCTGCGTCCGTTACAAACACGGCTTCGGGGGTAACTGTCATCGAACAGTAATCGGATTGGTCGCTGCATGCCTCCCAGTCGCGCAGCCATTCGCCCTGCGGTGTGTAAACCTCAATCCGGGTGGGAAAAAGCAGATAGATATGATTGTCATCGGTAGCTATGTCGCGGACATTACTGCCGACAGCAAAGTTATTCATCAGGTTTCCTGCCGTATCATAGATAAAGATATTATTAGAGGCTGCAACTATAATCCGGGTGCCGTTCAGTTCAAAAGCTTCAATAAAATCAGGAACTTTGAAGGAGGATAACAGTTTGTAAGGAGATGGCAGTGCATCTTCTTTCCGGCTTTCCCCATTTCTTTGATGGGTTTCCTTCGGACTGACCAGGTTTCTGTGAAACAAAAAGCCCGTTAAGCCCACTATACTTCCCCCGGCAAGTAGAGAGCCACATGCCTGAATGAATTTCCTGCGCGATATCTTTTGGTTATCAGAGTTCTGTTCCATAGTTGAGAGTTATATTATTCTAAGACATTTTATGGTATGAGCATCCCGTACAATCAGCATTCCGTCAGCATAAGACAAAGGTCCCCAAGCGTCCGCCCCATCCATGATTCGCTGTTTCTTCAATAGTTTCATATTGCGTTGCCCCACTTCATACACATACAGTTCTCCGTCGTCTTTAAAAACGAACAGGTTCTTATTGATGATGATATAAGGGCCGAGGCCGAATTGTTCACCGGCAGCCGAAGTCCATACCGGCGAACGGAGGTTGGCAGGCGAATAGTAAACCAATCTGCCGCGGAGTCCGCCACCGTCTTTGGGCATTATGCTGATAATCATATTATTATATAGTATGGGCGTCTGCTGTTCGCTGGATAAACCTTCATTGGGTTTGTATTGGTCGGTAACTGTTGCAATCCATTTACCACCGGAATTATCTACCCGTAGCAAAGCTCCTCCCGTGCCATAGCCGGCTACCATAAATATCTGGTTGGATGATACCTGAAGCGGAGACGGAGCAACTACCGAAGGCTGCCATTTGCTTGTTTCCCACAATAAGGTTCCACGGTCTTTTTCTTCTGCCGAAACGGCGCAAATACCTCCAACGCCAATGTAAACGTACATTCTTTTGCCTCCCAATGTCATCGGCATAACCGAAGAATGGGACATCTTATAGTTAAGAGTGTTGGGAGTAGTCCAAAGAACCTCTCCGGTCAGGCAATCCAGTCCGGCAAGTAGTGTTTCTTCACCGGCGGGAGCCAGAATCAAAACATTATTATCGACACGCGGACACTGACCGGTGTACCAGAAAGGAACCTCAGTCTTAAATTCCTTTTGCATGTCGAGCGACCATTTCATATCACCGGTTACCGGGTCACAACACATCACATGCCCCTCCGGCCCGATTGTGATAATATAGTTGTCACCTATTGCCGGAACCGTACGTGAAAACCCGTGATTCCGTTTGATAGGTACGCGATACCATCTGCGCCAGAGTTCCTTGCCGGTTTCCAGCGAGAAGCAACGTAGAGCATCGGAACTCATTTGTTCATTGTAATCCAGGAAATATACTCTACCATTGTAGATTACCGACGCCGCATGTCCTTCTCCGGTTTCAACGCTCCATAGAACAGGGTATTCTTCTTCGGAAGTATTAATCGTTTCCGGCGTTTCTATGATATTGGATGTCAGTTCTCCTCGAAAGCTGCTCCACTTCCCGGTAAGCCCGGAGGAAACATCGTCGTATTTCATGAAAAACTCACCAATCAGCACATCATTTGCTGTTCGGGCCAATCCTTCTGGGCGGTTATCCGCACCGGGCGACTGTATAATAAGACTTTCCCGGGGAGTATAAAGATGCCACCCGACTAAAATACCGATATATACGAACACCATTAAGATTGTAACACCGGTTATGATCCTTTTATCTTTCACGATTAAGAATATTGAACTTTATACTTACTTTATTTTATATGCCATCAACGTATCTCCGTGCCGTACATACAATACTCCTTTATATATGACCGGATGCGCCCAGTGTTGTTCGGTACCAAGTGTTATGCGGAACTTACTGATCAGGTCAAACTTCTCCGGTATTGCCCGAACCAATGCCATATCACCCTTTTCCGAATAGCAGTAAAGCATACCTTCCGCCGCTATGACTGCTCCGGTAGCAATACTCCTGTCCTTGTATTGCGCTTCTCCGGTTTTCCAGTCTACACAATACCAGCTTCCTTTTCCATAATCGCCTGCGCCATACGCATAGTTCCCAATCTTCAGCATGTGCCCTGTCCGGGAATCAAGATTGACGGAGTTCCAGACTTGCTCCACGTTTTTCCCTCCTTCGGTCAGGCGCAGCATTACCGAACCTACACCGTAGCTACTGGTACAGAGTATCGTCCCCTCTCCATATACCGGAGTATTGGGATGCTCAAAGAAACGGTTGGTAAACGGGAAAGACCAAAGCAAATTACCATTCGAAATATCAATGCCTACAGCATGATGTCCTGTTAAAGTAACTACTTGGGGAATTTGTTGATCCTTGATATATATCGGGCAACAATAGCTGGATATGTCCCCCATCGCTTTTGAACTCCATATCAAATCACCGGTTTTCTTGTTCAGGGCAACCACATTGTATTCTTTCCCGCCCGGAGTAAATATCAGCTTATCTCCGACAATCAACGGTGACTCATTCACTCCGTATTTGGGGACTTCACCTCCGAAATCATCATACATACTTTTTTGCCACAGTATCTTTAGGTCGGATTCGTTAAAGCAAATCAACTTTCCCGTGCCGCTGACTACATACAATCGGCCTTCATCGGGAATAACGGTACCACGGCTACCCACATAGCTTGTATGCCATTCCTTGCCATATTCCTTTTTATTCAATAATTTGCCTTGCGTATCCAATACATAAAGAAAACCTATATCATCTGTCATTCCGGTTATATATAGCTTATCGGAACTAATCGAAACCGACGAGAATCCCTGTCCTAACCCATCAAAATGCCACAGCAGTTCAGGGCCATCGGCAGGCCACGATTTGAGCAGTCCGGTTTCCTTATAAACGCCTGTACGGTCGTACCGCCACCCGATATCCTCCTGTGCCGATAAGATATAACCTGCGAAAATGAACAGGCAAAGAAGTCCTATGCGTTTCATTCGTTGTTACTTTGATAAATTTAAGCAGAACAGCAGGTCGTGATCCCTTAAGTATAACTTGCCATTTGCAATAACCGGATGCGCCCAGATCATGTTGTCTGTTGTTTGTATCTGGGTACGTTCCGGAAATTCCATCCGGCTTACTTCTTTCCATCCTTCCGGCGAAGCGGCTACAACGGCAAGTTTTCCGGAACGCTCGTCAAGGAGAATCAAGTGATTGTCAACTCCTACTACACTGCCTCGGGTAACGCCTTCTCTGTTTCGCTGGCTCCATATCTTTTCGCCTGTCTCTAAATTCTGGCATGTCCATCCGGAGTTGTCCGAATGACCATATATGTGACCATCCATCAATACTACGCCACCGTGCTGATTGACCATGTTTTTATTGCTGTAAAGGGTTTCGGCTTTCATACCGTCTCCCTCTTTGGTAAGTCGGATACATGTGGAACCGGCATTATAACCGGCTGTAACGTAAACGACAGGAGCATCGTATATCGGAGTAGGGATAACTGCTGTCCTGTAGCCGGGTATTTCTACGCACCATAACAACTTGCCGTCTTTTGCCGACACACCTGCTACGCCTTTAGCTGATTGTTGGATATACTGCCGCATTCCATCGACTTCAATAACGATAGGAGATGAATAGCCCGCTTCATCCGTCCACTCTTTGGTTCTCCAGGCTACTTCACCGGTATTCTTGTTGAGCGCCACCAAAGTTCCATCGGTGCCGCCTGGCGTGCAAATAACAAGGTCGCCATCTACCAAAGGTGATTCGCTGTAGCCCCAACGCGACATGTATTTACCGTTGAAGTCTCCAACAAAATCTTTCTGCCAAAGCACCTTACCATCAGTGGCTGAAAGACAATGTATCTGACCAATACCGCGAATCAGGTAGAGCTTGTCTCCATCTACCGTAACCGATCCGCGGGGACAGTTTTCTCTATCCGGAACAGATTCCTCACCGAGTCCCTGTTTCCACTTTAAGTTTCCGGTTTGGGTGTCCAACGCAAATGCAAATCCGTTTCCGTCCATAGCCCCCTGACAGTAGAGTGTTGTTCCAACTATAGAAGGGGATGAATAACCGGTTCCCGCTTGTCTGAATACCCACGAAAGAGAGGGCGTCTTATTAGCCCAATCCAGATTGAGACCGCTTTCTTTTGAAATACCGCTCCGGTTCTCGCCTCTCCACTGCGGCCAATCCTGCGCTTTCGACTCCTGACCAAAGATGTTTAGTACGACAAGCATACCTATCAAAAACCTGACTTTATTCTTCGCTTTCATGATTTTCTATCTTTTCTTATTTTATTCTTTTTTCTCCTGACTGTTACTTAATCTGATATGCCATTAACGTATCACCGTGACGTACGTATAACACACCTTTGTAAATTATAGGATGTGCCCAGTGTTGTTCGGTTCCAAGTGTAATCGGGAATTTGCTGACAATATCGAACTTCTCGGGAGTAGCCTTTGCCAGTACCATTTCGCCGCGATCGGTGTAGCAGTAAAGCATTCCTTCGTTAGCGATAGTGTTACCCATTGCCAATCCTCTTTGTTTCCACTTAATCTCTCCGGTTTTCCAGTCTACACAGAACCAGAAACGATTGGCGTCTCCCGAGCCATAAGCATAGTCACCCACCTTTACCATCGCTCCGATACGGTTGTCCAGTTCGCCATTGAACCATACTTGTTCAACACCACGTCCGTCGTTAATCAAGCGCAACATTGTGGAACCTTTTCCGTATCCGCTGGTACAGAGTATCATGCCATCACTGTACACAGGCGTATTGGCATGTACATCATGCCGGTTCTTATTCGGATACGACCACAGTTTTTCACCCGTTGCCGCATTGATACCTATAATGTGGTTGGCAGTCATGGTAACTATCTGAGGAATCTTTTGACCGGCAATATACAGCGGCGAACAATAAGCTGATGAATCTCCTTCACCTGCGCAACTCCAGATTGTAGCTCCGGTATTCTTATTGAGCGCTACAACATTGTTTTCTTTTCCACCGGGCGTGGCTATCACTTTTTCTCCTATGATTAACGGTGTTTCGCAAACGCCCCACTGTATGTTTGCTCCATTAAAGTCTTTCATAAAGTTTTTCTTCCACAGCACATTCAGGTTTTGCTGGTCGATACAATAGATTTCGGCCATTCCGGTGATAAGGTAAATCTTACCTTCGTTAATCGTGACCGTTCCGCGAGAACCATTGTAGCTCTCCGCCCATTCGGGGCCGTATTCCTTTTTATTCAGCAATTTACCTTTTGTATCGAATACGTAGATGTATCCCTTTCCGTCAGTCAATCCGGTTACGTAAAGTTTATCCGAGTCAACGGCCACGGAAGAGTGTCCTTCTCCCAATCCGTTATAGCTCCACATTAAAGCAGGGCCGGCTTCCGGCCAAGTTTTCAATAGTCCGGTTTCATGATATATACCGGTACGATCGGTTCCTCTCCACTGAATATTATTCTGCGCAGATAAAGACAGCGCAAGAAATGACAAGCATAAAATAAGTCCTTTTTTCATCATTGTATTATTATTTATAGTTCTGATTTTGAATTTAGTCTCACATTTGTTTTCTTCAATGCATTCAGCACAAACGTTACATTGTATAATTCCTCCGAATACCAGAGCCGGGAGAAATACAATCCGATCGGTTCGCGTTGATACAATTCTCCGGTCTTGTATTTTTCGTACAGGTAATCGAAAGACCTCTCTATAACAGTTACATCTGTTTCAGGATATGAAGCCAATGCGCTTAACGCCCGTGCGGTTAACGTAACCTTGGATGGAACACCTTTGGCTCCTCCCCAACCGCCGTCGGCGTTTTGTGCCGAAAGAATGTATTCCAATCCTTTCTGAAACATCTTATGGGCTATCGGTTCTTTGGATGTGGCTAAATATTCCACAGTCATCGTAGTCCCATAGATTGGCGATTGTTCGTCTTTGGCATCCTGATCGCCAAACCATAAAGGTATCCATGACCCGTCAGCCGCTTGTGCACGCTGCATCCATTTCAACATTCGCAGCATGCTCTTCCTGCATTTGTTTTGCAGTTTACCGGGAAGTACGTCCAACCATAATTGAAAGGCCAATATGGAATGAGCCGATATGTCCGGACTGCTTCTGTCAAAAGGCAATTTCCCCCATCCTTTGCAAAACGTGGGCATCCCGCCGTCTGTGTTTTGGAGTGCTAATAACCATTCGATTCCTTTCCCTACTTCGGGACAATAGACTCCGTCCAACAGGATATGAAGGGCAACCAATGCGCCGGCGGTGTCGTCAGCATCGGGTACGGCGCCCGGCAGGTCTGTCCATGCCCACCCCCCTTCCTTGGCTCCGGTAAAAGGATGCTCGAAGGCAAAAGCATGTTGCTTGATTTTTTCGGCAAGCGGTTGCTTGTCCTTTATGTCATTTCCAAGCGCCCTTACGCTTAATGCGGTAACCCAAGAAGCCAAGTCGGTATCAATGGGCCAAGCGCCGTCTTGGCGGACATTGCTTATAAGGAAGGAAACAGCTTGTTGTGTAGCAATATGACCCCGATAACCGGCGCCACTCATGCACATGGTGACAAATGCAGTCAAAGGTGCGGCTTCCAGAAATCCACCGTTGGAAGGCTGAAGCTTCTCAAGCACAACAAGTGATTTCTTGATAAAAGACTCGCGTATGGGGGATAGGATATTCTTTTTCCCCTTTTTATATCTTACTATACCTACGGCAATTAATGCCGGAATGGCGTAACTCACTACAGGAAGCCGGAAGAAGCGAAACAGCTTTTGCGGTAGTACTGATACTTCAAAAGGCAGTTGCGGTATTTTGTCCCAACCGGAAATAACCCCGGCTAAGGCACACATTACGAGAATAGGAACAGAGAATGTCAGGTCTTTCCCATAATAGGCAAGAACTCCTTCAACAATATGCGAATCGGAAATGCCGCCGAATTTTCCATTCAGGTATTCTTTCGCCTCTTGTGGAGGGGCGGCAACCGCTGAAAGGGAAGCATACGTGAGCAACGTGGCTGTCATATTGGAAGGACTTTCGATGCTGTCTCCCCAAGAACCATCCGGATGCATGGTGCTTACTAACCAGGCAGCTCCATTCTGAATATGTGTGGCATACTTATCTTTGTCCACCATATATAAGGCAAAAACAGATACGGAGGTAGAGATTGCGCTCGACGACAATTCTCCTCTCCACATAAGTTCATCCGGAACACGGCTTTCCAATAACCGTTTCCGGACAGCTTCAGTCATTTCATTTATCTTCTGTTTTCTATCCATTTGTTATATGCTTCCTAATGCCAACAATCCGTAAAAAGTATATTCCACATCGCTCTGCTCCTCCAGTAATGTGGCGGCAAAGCCTCCCGAATCCAACCAATGGGCTTCGATAAAATCACGCACCGGATACTTGGGCGCTATGCCATAGCAACTCAATATAAAAAGCGAAGTCGCTGTGGATAGCATATCGGGAACGGGGGAAGCCGCTGCTGCGCTAAATCCGCCCGTTGCATGTTGCCTGTCACGCAAAAAGAGCACATCCTCATTTCCTTTATATCCGGTCAACTGACCTACGACAGACAAAGCAGCCACGGTTGCGTTCGTGGTAGCAGTCAATCCGCCTGTTGTATTCATGTATCCGCCGTCCGGCAGGTGATAGCCTGCCAGCGAATCCGTTATTTTCTTTTTCTCTTTTATCCGCCATCCGCTATCTTCCTGAAGGGACAACCGGATAAACTGAGTATAAGGCGATTGCGGATCATTGTGCGGCAAATTCCTGTTCTTATCCAAGGCTTTACTCCCGGTTGAGAAGAGCGCCCACAGCAACAAACCACTCTTTCCGCCTTTCACCAGCCGGCTTATCATCTTGCACCGCAAATAAGCGGCATAATGAATCAAATCCAGACTTTCAACATGCTGCTGCATCAGGTATGCGTTCATCTTCGCAGCATCCATCCTTACTCCCAGTACATACGATAACATCCATCCGAATACTGTATAATAAAGATCCGCCTTTCCACTTTTATCTTTAAATGCGCCTTCTGCCGTCCGTTGCGATTCTACAAAACAGGATATCTTGCGAAGCGCTTCCGTCCCCAGTTGTTCTTTTCCCTTTTGCAGGGTATTGAATAGTCTTGCAGATATCGTATTTCTCATCGGTACTCACCTAATTTTTCAGAATTTTCCGCACCACACGAAACAGCAATCGCTTCAGTTCCATATTTTCCACTTCATGCAATGTATCCAATGCTTTCTTATGATACTGTTCGGTCATTTGTCTGACTCTCAGCAGGGCTTCATCCAGCAATCCTTTATTTTCAGGAAGAAGAAGGAATGTTTTCAGGTCATTGCATTTGAATAGCGCTTCGGTAAAGCCGTCCCTTGTCTGCTGCTCACACAGTGCGGCAAGAACAGCCGACGGGCGAATAACTACCGGTTCTTCCGTGTCGAAATCTTCGATATCATCCTGCAATTGATACGCAATTCCCATAGCCTGGGAAAAATTGTGCAATGTGCCCTGCAATGCTTCGTTGTTTCCGGCACAAATCGCTCCCATAATCAGAGAGACATGGAATGCGGGAACGGTTTTATTGCAGAATATGTCCAGTACGGAATCCATAGTCAATGTTCGTGGGGCGGCACTCCATTCCAATTCTGCCCCTTGACCTTTGCAAAGAGCAATATGCGCCTCTGCCGCTACTTTTATCAACTCCATATTGCCGCATTGCGTCAACAACCGGTAGCCTTCTCCGAGAAGCATATCGCCCACATTGATGGCTATGGAATCACCGTACGCAGCATTGACGGTCTGCTTGCCGTAACGCACCGTGTCGTTATCCTGAATATCATCATGTACAAGTGAAGCCTTGTGGAAACATTCAACAGCAATCGCAGCCAGTTGCACTTCCCGGGGGATATCCATTTTACCGGTCAACGCCACATAAGTAGATGCCAGCAGATAAGGACGCCATCTCTTACCGTTTCCGCCCAGCCAGTCGAGGGTTATGGAAGAAGTCAGGTCGCCCGATGGAGACAGTAAAGCGGAAAGATTCTCTTTATCAAACCATTCTTTTACAGTAGATTTCAGATGGTCGTAGTTCAGCAGGCTCACTTGCTTGTCCGATTGCAGACTAATCAGCCGCTCCACATATTCGTAATCCACTTCTGTGTCTTTACAGCCGGCCATATTTAGTGGTATAGCCAAACCGGGCACGGCATTATTGATAAGTAACGGGAATGCTTTTTCGAGTGAATCAAGGCAACTGACTCCGATGATGGCGTCCACCACCCCGTTTTTTATCAGTTCGATGACGGAAGTAAATCCTTCCGCCACCAGGCTCAGCATTCCCAGACTGTCTGCCTTGTCCTGCAAGTCAGGGATGGAACAATGATGGCACCGATGGCACAAAAGTCCCAACTCGTCTACGTCCGCCTTGCATTTTGCCGAACGACTCAAGCACTTCGGCAATAGCAGGATTCGCTTATCATAAGGAATGGAAGCTACCGTCTCCTGCCATACGCAATTATTGATTTCCACCATCAACCAGCCCTTCACGGATGCGTCAAGCTGATGCGTGCTAATCAGTTGGTCGGAAAGAGCAGAAAGGTCGTCCATTGATACCGGAGGCACCAATGACCGGCCTTTAACAAAAAGGTCAATCGTCTTTCGCAAGTGATGCCGCTCTTCGAACGTCTGCGGAACATTATGTATTTGTTTTATCTCCATAACTTTCTGATTATCCGTAGGCTCCGAAACCGAAGAAATATTTCTTCTTAACTAATTTGTAGATGCTGTTTGCTTCGGGTATTTCTTCCCCTTGCATATTGTGTCCGGCAACCGGAGACATTTTTTTATATTCTTCCAATACCGTCCGGCGGCTGGTGGTGTCGATGGCTTCGTGTTGCTCCAGAAAATCAATCAACTTCTCCGGATCTTCCAGCAGAATGCATCCGCGTGAATTGCCGGCCGTCATTTTCCGGAAATCAGCAAGAAATTCTGATTTCTCGAACAGCTTCGCCAGATTAGAACCATCTTCATTGATAAAGTCCTTAGCCATCTGAATGGGAGGGCAGAATTCAAGCGCTCCGGACGGAGATATGTGGTGGCTCATACCTGTGGCTCCGGGGCACAAGGCATTTCCTTTGTCGTCCCAATAGGTTTCGATGAGGAACAAAGGGGCGTCTTTGCGTTGTTCGACCACAAAGCGACGGAAAGCGAGTATCTGCTCTTTGTCCAAAGCATTTGCCATGTTGGGGTTAGCGCCTACCGGCCTGTATATATAATACCATAAATAATGAGCGCCTTCCCGGGCTATCAGTTCTATGTATTTCCGGCTGACCAGTTCGTCGTAATTGCTTTTGCAGATACTTGCCGCAGCTCCGAAAATCAACTTCGCTTTCCGGCAAGCGCGTACTCCGGCCAATGTCCTTTCAAAAACATTATCTCTGCCCCGGCGGATGTCGCTCTCTTCTTCAAGTCCTTCGATACTGATCAGGGGCGTCACATTTCCTATCTTTTTAAGGCGCATAGCCACTTCTTCCGTCAGCAGGATGCCATTGGTAAATAGCTGGAAATAGCAGTCGGAGTGTTTCTCCATGACATCCAACAAGCCTTTATACATTAAAGGCTCGCCTCCCAGAATCCCGAAAAAGTAAGAGCCTTTTTTCTTGCAGCTTTTAATGATGCCATCCAATTGCAGGAGCGACAACGATTTCTTTCCGCCTCCGGAAACCCAGCAACCGCTGCACGCCAAGTTGCAATTCTCTGTTACGGATATCATCACAAATGCCGGAAAGAATGGTTTCCCTTTTTCCTGCCTTTTTTCAAACCGGTTGATGTTGCGCATGCTTCTCCATCCGAAATTATACATGAATTTCCATACTATCCGAGGGGAACATTCACGGGGGATTCGCAAAGCTGCTTTTATATTTGCTATGTATTCTTTGAATGTCATTGGTCGTCGTTTTTTAATAGCGAAGTACTTGCTTTCCGTTGCTGCAAACGCATTCGCAAACGGTCGCGATACATTTTATCCATTTCGTCGGGGCTAAACTGCTCTTCTTCGGCAGTTCCTCCGTTTATCGGTGATTTCTCATATTTGGGGAAAATGATGGCTTTGCTGGGGCACATACGGGCGCAGGCAGGGCAATTGTTCTTGCAATTCTGCGGTGATGTTACCCGCACGCGCTTATTCTCTATCGTATAAACTCCAAACAAACAGAAGTCATGGCATTTACCGCACTCCACGCACCTGTTCTTGTCAATCACAGGATACCATGCGTCTGTTCCGTTTTCCACCGGAAACTCTTCTATCTTTTTTCGCAAAGCATCTTTTTCAGCAGTATCTTTTGTGTTCGTACAAGAGAGGCCGAACCGGGAGAGTACCTCTTCGCCGGTATAGTCACGCATGGGTTCAACTTGCTTTGGTTTAAGTCCGGCTCTATCCATGTGCGACAATATGGTGCGTGTGTGACAAGCCACAATCACACCGGAAGCAATTGCCGGAAGATCCGGAGAGGATTCCGCTACTTTCCTGCACAAATCGGCTTCCACAGCCACATGATAGCCTGCATCTTTCATGGCAGTTGCAATCTCAACCACCTTTTCTTTGGAGATAAACGACCGCGAAGCGCATGCACAGATTGTTATTTGTGTATTTTGCATATAATACCTATTCTTTTTCTTTTTATATCAAACATTGTGATGTTGCAGTGAATAAGAAAACATCACAATTACCCGCTGATTTTACTAATACCGATAACTCTTATGGAATCCGATAACAGTTCTTCATCAAAGAAACTTTTTTCGTGAAAGAAAGATATACCAGATAATAGTTCTTTCTGCAAAGGTAGAATTTTCTCTCAGAAAGCAATGAAACTAATTAGAAATTGTGCGAAAATAGGCAATTAAAAAAACAAAAAAACAATTTTATTCCCCATTTATTATACTGAAAACTCCACCGGGGTGTTTTCGTATCAATTTGAATGTCTGATATGAAAACAATTCCGGGAATCAAGTGGAAAGATGTTCCGATACAAACCGGCACATATACTTTGCAGGGGGATAATATTGACAATTATATGCAAATAAGTAAATAGTCATTATCCAACTAAAATGTTTCTTCTTCTATGGCGGTCACATAATTCCCAATCGTTCTCTCTTTGGTGTAAAACATAAATAAATCCATGCCACACCAAGGATTTGTTTCTTATAAAAATATAACAATCTATTTTTTCTATGTTGTTTGTAAAAGGTCTATAAATAAGTAGCAAAAATGCGCACCCGCGAACACATACCCGTGCATATTGCCATAAGAGAAATTCTGCCTCCCTGTTTAGTTCTAAATTTTAGACTTATAAAATATCCAAACCGTGTCCGCCCCGTACCAACTCCGTACTTGCTCCATGTCCTATAGACCGAATTTGGAAAGGAGCAGGTAAGGAGCGGGTAAGGAGCGGGTGTCCGGTTGTTACGTTAGAGAATTTGCTCCTGAATAGTAGCCAAATGACAGATACAAAACAACTGTCCCGTAAAAATACGAAACATTCAAAATGTGCGCAACCCTTAACCTATCCTAATTAATCACTCTTGTATTCATAGTTTTAGCAGTTAATTTACTATATTTGCGCCTGTATACGCTAAAAAAATAGTCAATAGTATAAAAATCATAACGAATTCCATCCGAATGAAACAGTACAAAGCCGTGAACAACCTAATTGGTTGGATTACTTTCTTAATTGCAGCTGTGGTTTACTGCCTCACTATAGAACCGACTGCAAGTTTTTGGGATTGTCCGGAGTTTATTACCACCGGATATAAACTGGAAGTAGGACACCCGCCCGGAGCGCCTTTCTTCATGCTGGTATCCAACCTTTTCTCACAATTCACTTCCGACCCGGCCAATGTGGCCAAGATGGTGAACCTGATGAGTGCATTGATGAGTGGAGCTTGTATCCTTTTCCTTTTCTGGAGTATCACGCATCTGGTACGCAAGCTCGTAGTTACGGATGAAAATAATATAACCAATGGTCAACTTATTACCATTATGGGTAGTGGCCTGGTAGGTGCGTTGGCATATACGTTCAGTGATACATTCTGGTTTAGCGCCGTTGAAGGTGAGGTATATGCTTTCTCTTCTTTGTTCACTGCCGTTGTATTCTGGTTGATACTGAAGTGGGAAGATGTGGCAAATGAACCACACAGCGACCGTTGGCTTATCCTCATTGCCTACCTCACCGGGTTAAGTATCGGTGTGCACTTGCTGAACTTACTCTGTTTGCCCGCCATCGTACTGGTTTATTATTATAAGAAAGTGCCTAATGCCAATACAAAAGGCTCGTTGCTGGCGCTGCTTGCCTCCGGAATCCTGGTCACCGTGGTACTGTATGGCATGGTTCCGGGCATCGTAAAGGTAGGCGGATGGTTTGAACTGATCTTTGTAAATACACTGAACATGCCTTTCAATAGCGGCGTAATCGTTTATATCATCATATTGGCGGCCTCCATCATTTGGGGTGTGTACGAAAGTTATACGGAGAAAGACAAAATGCGTATGACAGTCTCTTTCGTGTTGACCATTGCCCTGCTGGGTATTCCATTCTATGGACACGGAGCGGGTGCGGTGGTAATCGGTATCCTGGTGCTCGCTTTCCTGTTCTTCTATCTCAGTCCGAAGACGCAGATGAAAATGAAAGAGAAATACCGTGTATCGGCACGCGTTCTGAACACAGCCCTGTTGTGCACCATGATGATTGTTATCGGATACTCTTCGTATGCCATCATCGTTATACGTTCTACGGCCAATACGCCGATGGATCAGAATTCACCCGAAGATATTTTCACGCTGGGCGAGTACCTGGGTCGTGAGCAATACGGTACACGCCCGTTGTTCTACGGACCTGCATTCTCTTCAAAAGTCGCCCTTGATGTGAAAAACAACTATTGCGAACCGCGCATCTCTTATAGCGATACCAAGTATATACGCAAAGAGAAAGCCACACCCGACGAGAAAGACAGTTATATCGAGATTCCCGGACGTATTGAATACGAGTACGCACAGAACATGCTCTTCCCGCGTATGTACAGCAGCGCGCATGTCAACGAATATCGCTCCTGGCTGAGTATCAAAGGATACGATGTTCCTTATGACCAGTGCGGCGAAATGGTTATGGTAAATATGCCTACGCAATGGGAAAACATTAAATTCTTCTTCTCATACCAGTTGAACTGGATGTACTGGCGCTACTTCATGTGGAACTTTGCCGGACGCCAGAATGACCTGCAAGGTAGCGGAGAGATAGAACGTGGGAATTGGATTACAGGCATCTCGTTCATTGACAATATATTGATAGGTGACCAAAGCCTCCTGCCGAGTGAACTGAAAGAGAACAAGGGACATAACGTGTTCTACTGTTTGCCCCTATTGCTTGGTATTATCGGCCTTTTGTGGCAGGCGTACCGCGGGCAGAAAGGTATTCAGCAGTTCTGGGTAGTGTTCTTCCTGTTCTTCATGACGGGTATCGCCATAGTTCTGTATCTGAACCAGACTCCAAGCCAGCCGCGTGAGCGCGACTATGCGTACGCCGGCTCGTTCTACGCCTTCGCAATCTGGATAGGTATGGGGGTAGCGGGCATCATCCGCCTGCTGCAACACTATGCCAGGATGAAAGAGTTGCCGGCGGCAGCCATTGCCTCTGTCGCTTGCCTGCTTGTTCCCATCCAGATGGCAAGCCAGACATGGGACGACCACGACCGTAGCGGTCGCTATCTGGCGCGCGACTTCGGACAAAACTATCTGATGTCTTTGCCGGAAACCGGTAACCCGATTATCTACACCAATGGTGATAACGATACATTCCCCTTGTGGTATAACCAGGAAGTGGAAGGCTTCCGTACCGATGCACGTACCTGTAACCTCAGCTATTTGCAGACCGACTGGTACATCGACCAGATGAAACGCCCTGCATACGATTCTCCGTCGCTGCCCATAAATTGGGACCGTATGGATTATGTGGAAGGGACGAATGAGTACGTTCCTATTCAGCCGGACTACAAGAAAAGCGTCGATGCTCTCTATGCCGAGGCCGAAAAACAGGCGTTGAACGGTAATCCCGAGGCATTGATAAATGTGAAGAAGGAGTTTGGAGACAATCCGTATGAGCTACAGAACATCCTGAAATACTGGGTACGCAGTAAGAATGCGGATTTGAGGGTAATCCCGACAGACAGTATCGTGCTGAAAGTGGACAAAGAAGCCGTGCGCCGCAGCGGAATGATGATACCCGGTGATTCTATCCCCGACTATATGCACATTTCGCTCAAAGGCAAACGCGCCCTTTACAAGAATGAACTGATGATGCTGGAAATGCTGGCGGAAGCTAACTGGGAACGTCCTATCTACATGGCTATCAGCGTGGGACGGGAAAACCATCTTAACATGGGTAACCACTTTATCCAGGAGGGTCTGACGTATCGCTTCACTCCGTTTGATACAGACAAGACGGGTGTCAAGCTGGATAGCGAAAAGATGTACGACAACCTGATGAACAAGTTCAAGTTCGGCGGTATTGATAAACCGGGCATCTATATTGATGAAAATACCATGCGCATGTGCGCTTCCCACCGCCGTATCTTCTCGCAACTCGCTACCCAGCTGATGAATGAAGGCCAAACAGAGAAAGTTAAGGCCGTGCTGGATTATGTGGAAAAGGAGATTCCTGCCTATAATGTGCCTTATGACTGGCAGAACGGTGCGACGGATATAGCAGAAGTATATTACCAATTGGGTGAAACGGAAAAGGCCGACGAGATAATGAAGGCTCTTGCCGACAAAGCTGTGGAATACCTCACTTGGTATCTGAGCCTGGATGAAAGTCGTTTTGAGCTTTCTGCCCGGGAGGTTGGCGAATTCCATCTACCTATATTAAGTACGGAAGTAAAAATCATGCAGAAGTATAATTCCAAGTTAGCTCCGGTTTATGATAGCAAACTGAATGAATTATATCAAATATGTGTTGACCGCATGAAATAGTAGTTAGTAGTAA
This sequence comes from Bacteroides sp. UBA939, assembly GCF_002293435.1. Taxonomy (GTDB): domain Bacteria; phylum Bacteroidota; class Bacteroidia; order Bacteroidales; family Bacteroidaceae; genus Bacteroides. The sequence continues at coordinate 32,904 of NZ_DBDF01000204.1, forward strand.
GTAGTTAGTAGTAAGTAGATAGTAGTAAGTAGTAAGCAGATAGTAGTAAGTAGTTAATCACCAACGACCTACTATTAACCATTACTATCTACTTACTACTAACTACTATCTACTTACTACTAACTGCTTACTACTTACCACTAACTACTTACCACTAATCACCAACAACCGTGTTTATAGAACAGCCTCCTGAGTTTATCCGAAAGCTATACCCCGGCGCCATTTGGAGAATGAATCCGAATGAAAGAGCCGTTTATCTGACTTTTGATGATGGTCCTATTCCCGAAGTAACCCCATGGGTGCTTGATTTACTGGACAAATACGACATTAAAGCTACTTTCTTTATGGTTGGCGACAATATACGCAAGCATCCTGACGTTTTCCAAATGGTTATAGATGGCGGACACCGAATCGGCAATCATACATTTAATCATATCCGTGGCTTTGAATATCTTTCCGACAATTACCTTGCCAATGCCGACAAGGCAAATGAACTGATGAATACCGACCTTTTCCGTCCGCCGCATGGACACATGCGCTGGGGGCAGTATTTTACGCTGAAACGGCATTACAAGATTGTTATGTGGGATTTGGTGACGCGCGATTACAGTAAGAAACTGCGCGGGCCGCAAGTATTAGCCAATGTGATGCGATATGTGCGGAATGGTTCCATTATCACTTTCCATGACTCGTTGAAGTCCTGGAATAATGGGAACCTGCAATATTCACTGCCACGGGCAATAGACTTCCTGAAGGAAGAAGGGTACGCATTCAAGCTGTTATGATGATGTTGCTCCGGTTTGCTTAGAACCACTTAATCTTTCTGAACCAGATGAATGTTCCTGCCGACAGCGCTACGGAAATCAGAATGATAAATATGAAAGCGTAAGGAAAGCTTTCCAGATGGACGTCTACGTTCATGCCATAGAAGCTGGCTATCAGCGTTGGTATCATAAGCGTAATGGAAAGGCTCGTCATACGTTTCATGATAGCATTGACATTGTTGGAAATGATAGAGGCAAAGGCGTCCATTGTGCCCGTAAGAATATCACTGTAAATGTTTACAGTGTTATATGCTTGTTTTAATTCAATTACCACATCTTCCAATAACTCCATGTTCAGATAGTTGGTTTCCTGAAAGATATTCCTCAGGCGACCAATCATTACCTCGTTTCCGCGGATAGAAGTATTGAAATAGACAAGGGTTTTCTGAAACTTCATCAGCCGGAGTAAGTCTTCGTTGCGGATACTCTTTTCCAGTTCCTTTTCCGCATTGGCTACTTCATTATTAATCTGTTTCAGGTACTTCAGGAACCAGACGGCGGAGGAATAAATCATTCGCAGAATTAAATCCAGCTTATTGTTCACTACAATACCTTTGCGGCGCGTGTACTGGATAAAATCAGGTATAAGTTCTGTTTTATGATAACATACGGATACAATAATATCATTGTTGGTGATAATGCCGATGGGCACGGTGATGAAAGGTATGCCGTGTTGGCTACTCTGCATCGGGATACGCAGAATGGTAAGCAACCAGTTGCCTTCGGTTTCCGTACGCGGGCGTTCGTCGGCATCGGCAATGTCTTCCAGAAATGATTCGGGGACTTTCAGTTCTTGGGTGAGGAATTCAAAATCGTTGCTGTCCGGACATTCAACGTTTACCCAACTATTGGACATCCATTGCGGTTTTTCCACAAAACCAGCCTCACAATAAAGATACGTTCTCATTGTTATTACCTCCTTTCTTTTCTTTTAGATGCGAGTAGAGGCATTGCAGACAACGTCTCTGTTCGCTTCAAAAGTACATAAACCTTTTTAATTAACGTACTTTCGCTACGCTTTTTATGACTTTTTGGTTTTAGCCCGAATAACTCCTTTAACCTGTATTATTCATAGTGTAAATACTTCGCTTACTATAAATGAGAATTTAGCGAAGAATGGATACGCGGATGGCGCGGAATAAGCGGACGAACGCGGATTCTTTTCTTCTTAGTGATTAGCAA
>NZ_DBDF01000026.1 GCF_002293435.1 Bacteroides sp. UBA939
TAGATCACTAACTATCTATAAGTAATTGACTTGTTACTTGTAAGTAGTTGGCTTATGCTATCCTATTTTCTCCTTATTAGCCCACTTTCAGGAGATATTTTGTTCCAGAATAAATGTAATCATTTCGATATCTCTCTATCAGTCTGACACTTAACTGCTTTTCGCTCGCGTATTTCTAACCAACCTTGCCTTCGGGTGGAAATAACGCATTCTCAGGCGATTAAAAATACAAATTGTCAATCTGACAACTCCTTTAACTCCTGCGGTATGAATAATACAGGTTAGTAAGATCATGCTTGGTTATGCGAAAATATTCTCGCATATAATTGCGGGATAATTAGGGGGAGTCGTCAGGTTTTGAAGTGATATAAGAAGTTGATAGAAAAATAGAGATGTCAGTACCGAAAAGCCCGTCCTGCTCAATGGGGGTTGAGCAAGGACGGGCGTCACTCATAGATGATGAATTTACTAACTATTATAATCAAAGGCTTTTCACCTTATACCTTATAATCAAAGGCATTTCACCTTCTTCTGGTATTCGGCGATAGCGGCGTCCAAACGTTCGTGAGCAGTTGTATCACCCGGAACATTGTGCGACGGATGAATATACAAGTGTACACCACGGTCTGCCAGAATTTCGGCAACGGTAGTGATAGTCATCCACACCAGCGTAATGAAACTTAAAGTTGATAACGGGCCTACTTTATCGAAATGATTTTTCAAAGGAACCGAAGCGTCTACCAATGGAACGCAAGAGTCCACTACGATGTCCGCAAGCTGGAACAAGTTCTTACCGCTGGAATGACGGCTTGCCTTGTCGCCCGTTTCTCCGGCAGAACCGTAAACGATAACCTTCATGCCGCGCTTCTTTGCTTCCATTGCCACGTCGATGTTGACAGCGTTGATACCTGTGTGAGAGAATATCCAGATACAATCTTTAGCGTCAAAATCATAATTCTTCATGATTTCCTGTCCGTAACCTTCGGCTCTTTCGAGGAAAAGGAACTGGTGGATACCCATCTGTCCGATGATTTGTGTAAAGAACGTCAGCGGGAGTTCGCACAGTGGGTGGAAACCTACGAAGCTACCGATACGCGGATACATTTCTTCAACAGGAATCGTTGCGTGACCGCAACCAAACGTGTGTACCCAGCGTCCGGCTTCAATGGAATCGGCCATAGCGGTGGCTGCCTTTTTGATATTCTCTAATTGCGTGGCTTCCAATGTTTCCATGATGCCGTGCGCATTCTTTAACCATTCAAGTGCTAACATAATTTTTTTGTTTTAAAGGAATGAATAACTTTTTTATTTAAGTGAACGTTTAAACAAAAGGAGCATGATGAGCAGGGATACTATCATCATATAAGGATATACCCCGATGCCATATTCTTGCGAAAGAATTCCGGTGAGGCTGTTCAGCAAGGTCTGGCCGATAAGGGCTATGACAAGAGCTACACTGAATGCCGTCCCTGAGAGGGAGGCATACCGGCTGCCTACGATACTGAGTATGACGGGGAAAGTAGAAGCCAGTCCCGCACCAATAAGCGCCATACCTGTGGCGGCGCGTATAAAGTCGGGCGAGAAAGTCAGCAGTGCAAAACCTGCGGCGGCTGTAATCAGGCTGAAACGGAGAACGGTTTCCTGCTTTAGTTTCTTGAAGAGAACCACCAGTAACAGGCGGGCAGCGGTGAGACCGGCTACCATACAAGTCAGAACCATGAGCGCCCGGTTCTCGGGGATGTCAGTAGTCTGTCCCAAATAGAGTGTAGTCCAATTGTTGCATACGCCTTCAATACCACTCTGGAAGAACAGGATGAAGCTGAGCAATAACAGGCTGCTTTCTTTTAATAACCCCAATCCCTTTCTGATAGGAAATCCCTGTGGTTGCTTGGGAGCGGGGAAACGTACGCCGAAGCAGAACATAATACCCGCAAGCATCACAATACCCGTGCCTTGCAGTATGGTTTCAAAAGAATAATATCCGGATAAGAAACTCAGCAATACAGGAATGCCCAATGCTCCGATGCCATAGAATGCTCCGAGAAGACTGAGGCGTGAACCTTTTTCCTCTTCGTTTGAGATATCGGCAACCAAAGCATTCGTTTCACCATTCAGTATGCCGCCGCCCAGCCCGATGCCGATAATGGAGAGTTGCAGTAACGGGATGCTTGTGAAGAAGGCAATTCCTTCCAATCCCAACAGTACCACTAAACAACTAAGCAACAGCAAAGCCTTGTGTCCGAAACGGTCTACTATAGGACCAAACAACAGGGAACCTCCCAGTATGCCGAGAGGCAAGAACGTTACCAATGCGGTGGCTTGGAGATTATCCAAGTTCAGTTTGGTGGTGAGGGACGGCAATACCGCTCCCAGCGTAATCATTGAAATGCCGAAAAAGCACATGCCGATACACGCAGCCGCAAATACCAGATTCTTTTTGTAATTACTCATAATACGTGTTTTTTGATAGCGAGAGAAGCTGCTCCTATCAGTCCGGCATTACCGGACAATTGAGAAGCTACAAATTCCACCTGCTTGATACTGAGCGGTTGCGCCCATTTGCAGGCTTCTTTATAGATATCGTCGATAAATATATTTGCAGGGCCGAATACGCCTCCGCCCCAGATAATCTTTTGGGGGTTTAACAGGCTGACAAGGTTGGCGGAAGCCATTCCCCACATTTCTATGGCTTTGTGCAGAACGGCAACGGCAATCGGGTCATGCTCGTTGTATGCACTGAACACATCATAAGCGGAGATACGGCAAATGGGTTTCTGGCGCAGGCGTCCTTTATACGCTTTGTTTGCATGAACCGCATCCCGCGCTCTGGCGGCGATACCATTGCCCGAAGCGTAATATTCAAAACAACCGCAAGCATCATATTCTTCTTTATAAGGTGGTTGAAGGGCCATCCAGCCCGTAGCGCCGATAATGTCGCTTGAACCATGCAGTACACGACCGTCAATGATAATTCCCGCACCTACGCCTGTGCCCACGGCGATGAATATTGCACTGTGGCAATCTTTGGCTGATCCCTGCCACATTTCTCCGTACATGTAGCAAGTGCGGTCGCTGTCGATAAAAATCTCAATCCCCGGCGTGGTCACGGCCTTCAATACTTCTTGCAAAGGATAATTCTCCCACTCCGGGATATTGGGCGCCCACACACGTCCTGTTTGTGAGTAAACAATGCCGGGAACACATACTCCGACACTGTCTATGGGGATACGGCTCCTGCGGGCAACAGTCAGCAGTTTGGATAGTATTTCTGCGGCGAGTTTACCTACGTCATGTCCGGTTCTTCCTTTCAACAGGCGCTTCCGGTTGAATAACATACTTCCGTCGGGGAGGAAAATGGCGCTTGCTATTTTAGTTCCGCCTATATCAAGAGCGATGGTAGCCATAGTACTTAAATTATTTTAGATTGATTTATCGAGGTTTCAGGCAAAGCTATGAATTAATTTTCTCTTCCCAATGCTTCTTGAGAGGGAAAATGTGTGTAAAACATGTCACTAATCACTAAAAAGTATTTAGTATACTCGCTGTTGCTTGTATGCAACTTATTGTATTGGCTTGATAATAAAGGCATATAACGTTTTTTAGTGCAGTGTATTATTTATGCTTTTGTGTTTGTTAACATAAGAGGTTGAACGGCTTCCTTTTTGCCTTCTCAAATAAAAAGCCTACTTTTGTCTTCGTATAAAAACAGATATATGGACGTTACACCTTTATTATATAATGAGTTCCCATTGTTTCTGAAGTGCTATTTTCCATATAAGGTACAGAAAATATCACTCAATGCCGGCTTTACCTGTCCTAATCGTGATGGGACTAAAGGGTACGGTGGTTGTACGTACTGCAACAACCAGACTTTTAATCCGGATTATTGCCGTACGGAGAAGAGCATTACCCGGCAACTTGAAGAGGGGAAAGTCTTTTTCTCCCATAAGTACTCCGAAATGAAATACCTCGCCTATTTTCAGGCATATACCAATACTTACGGCGAATTGGAAGCATTGAAGCGGAGGTACGAAGAAGCATTGTCTGTTGCTGATGTAGTGGGGCTGGTTGTGGGCACCCGTCCCGATTGCATGCCCGACAGTTTGCTTAGCTATCTGGAAGAACTGAATAAAACGACTTTCCTTTTAGTGGAATATGGTATTGAAAGTACCGATGATGCCACGTTGCAGCGCATTAACCGCGGACATACTTATCAGGATGCCATAGATGCCGTAGAACGTACCGCCGCCCGTGGTATCCTTACCGGCGGGCACGTTATACTGGGACTTCCCGGAGATTCGCATGAGAAGTTGGTGGCGCAGGCCGGAATCTTATCCCGCTTGCCGCTTACTACATTGAAGATGCATCAGTTGCAATTGATACGTGGCACGCGCATGGCGTATGAGTATGAACAGCATCCCGAAGACTTCCACCTGTTCGGCGTAGAAGAATATGTTGACCTGATTGTGGATTATGTGGAACATTTACGTCCCGGTTTGGTTTTGGAACGTTTTGTGTCGCAATCCCCCAAAGAATTGTTAATAGTTCCCGGTTGGGGGCTGAAAAACTATGAGTTTAATCACCTTGTACAAAAAAGAATGCGGCAGCTTGGCGCTTATCAGGGAAGGAAATATGAAATATGAGAAAAAAGAATTATTTTTGCAGCTGTTTGAATGCGGAATCAATCTAAAAAAGAAGAAATTATGAACCAAAAAACATTGATAAAAGGAAAAATACATTATGTAGGAGTCAATGACCGCAACAAGCATTTGTTTGAAGGTATGTGGCCTTTGCCTTACGGAGTATCTTATAATTCTTATCTGATAGATGACGAAACAGTAGTGCTGATTGATACGGTGGATGCTTGTTTCTTTGAGACATATCTGCGGAAGATAAAAAGCATTATCGGTGAGCGTCCTATTCAGTACCTTATCATTAATCACATGGAACCTGACCATTCCGGTTCTATCCGTCTTATAAAACAACATTATCCTGATATCATTATTGTTGGCAATAAACAGACTTTCGGCATGATTGAAGGCTTTTATGGTGTGACGGGCGAACGATATATGATTACCGACGGAGATTTCCTGGCTTTGGGGCATCATAAACTACGCTTCCACCTGACCCCTATGGTACACTGGCCCGAAACGATGATGACTTTTGACGAGACTGAAGCTGTGCTTTTCTCCGGCGACGGTTTTGGCTGCTTTGGTACGCTGGATGGTGGTTTCCTCGATGCGTGTATCAATACAGACCGTTACTGGGATGAAATGCTACGTTATTATTCCAATATTGTCGGCAAGTATGGTTCGGCGGTGCAGAAGGCTTTGCAAAAGTTAAGCGGGCTGCCTGTTACGACTATTTGTTCAACGCACGGTCCGGTCTGGACAGAGAACATAAGCCGTGTTATAGACATTTATGATAAACTGAGCCGCTATGCAGCCGATGAAGGAGTTGTGATAGTTTATGGAACCATGTACGGCAACACTGAGCAGATGGCTGAAACGATTGCTGCCGAACTTTCGGCGCAGGGTATCAGGAATATTGTGATGCATAATGTCAGCAAGACTAATCCTTCTTATATTATTGCAGATATCTTTAAGTATCGTGGTCTGATTATTGGCAGTCCCACGTACAGTAACCAGATTTACCCTGATATAGAATCTTTGCTTTCCAAAATATTAATCCGTGAAATCAAAGGGCGCTACTTGGGTTACTTCGGTTCGTTTACCTGGGCTGGCGCTGCGGTGAAGCGTATGGCTGAATTCGCCGAAAAGAGTAAATTCGAACTTGTAGCCGACCCGGTTGAGATGAAGCAAGCTATGAAGGACATAACTTACGAACAATGCGAATGCCTGGCGCGTGCTATGGCAGGACGCCTTAAAAAGGAGATATGAATTTAAAATTATGAATTATGAATTATGAATTTTGAATTTTGAATTATGCGAAATCGCGTAAAGTAGAGGGATGGGTAATAATTCATAATTCATAATTCAAAATCCATAATTCAAAATTGAACAAGTTTAACCAGATAAAAAAACAATCACAATGAGACTAATCATTCAACCGGATTACCAATCCGTATCCAAGTGGGCTGCGTACTATGTTGCCGCTAAAATCAAAGCCGCGAATCCAACGCCTGATAAACCGTTCGTTTTGGGATGCCCTACCGGTTCATCGCCGCTCGGTATGTATAAGGAGTTAATCGATCTGAATAAGAAAGGACTTGTTTCTTTTCAGAATGTAGTAACTTTCAATATGGATGAATATGTCGGCTTGCCAAAAGAACATCCCGAAAGCTATTACTCTTTCATGTGGAACAACTTCTTTGGGCATATTGACATTAAGCCGGAGAATACCAATATTCTGAATGGTAATGCCGTTGACCTGGATGCCGAATGTGCACGTTATGAAGAAAAAATCAAATCCTATGGCGGTATCGACCTGTTCATGGGAGGTATCGGGCCTGACGGACATATTGCTTTCAACGAACCGGGTTCTTCTTTATCTTCACGTACACGCCGGAAGACATTGACTACGGATACCATCATCGCTAATTCACGTTTCTTCGATAATGATGTTAACAAAGTGCCTAAGACTGCATTGACGGTTGGTGTGGGTACTGTGCTCTCCGCTAAGGAAGTGATGATTATCGTAAACGGGCACAACAAGGCGCGCGCCCTTTATCATGCCGTAGAAGGCGCTATCACCCAGATGTGGACAATCAGCGCTCTGCAGATGCACGAAAAGGGTATCATTGTTGCAGACGATGCCGCTACTTTCGAGCTGAAGGTCGGTACATATCGTTACTTTAAGGATATTGAAGCAGAACATCTGGAACCGGCTTCTTTGCTGAAGTAAGGAATAATGTGAATCAGGAGTAACCAGAATTATTCAGGTTAACTTCTGATTCGTATGAATAACAGGTTCTTAAATACAATTAGTTGCGCAATCCATCCCCGGTAAGTTAAAATGGAATGGATTGTGCAATTTTTTATTTCAATCTTTCAATTATTAGAAATTTATCCACTCTTGTTTATTTGTTATCATCTTAATCATTTGTATCTTTATCCCGTTGAATAAAAAAAATCGTTTGAAGATGAATGATACGGATTGTGCTTTTGATGACTTACTATACCGTTCCCTTTCATTATTCCGTCAGTTTCGTTTGTATGATGATCCTATAGAAGGAGAAAATGCTTTTAAGTTGCTGAGAGAAGCGGAGAAAATAATTAATGATACCAGAGATAATATTTGTATCGCTAAATGGGGATGTACTATCGAATGTCTTGCCCATAAGTTCTATATAGATGGGCATACGGATGGTATGCTTTCGGACGTTGACGCTTTTCTGATTAAGGAATGGAAAAGGAAAAAGAAATCCTTTCTGGAAAAATATATCGTATTCTTGTGGCTGGGAGAGTACTTCCTGCTGCGCGTAAAGAATGACCGCTCCCGTCACCAGAGCCGTAACAAGCAGATGGTTTCTAAGATACTTTCTTTTCTGACAGATATACTCCGTAAGTCGGATAAGCAGGAGATATCTAATATCTTTTCTCTTGATGTTTTTGATGAAACAGTGAACTGGGTCAAAGAGATTTGCGATATGCATCTTTTTGAGAAACAAGTCGTTGCTTTGCTGGAGAGGCTTTATGCCTTGCAGGAAGAGAAGATGATACCACAGAGAGAGTCGAAAGAAAGTTCTTTCTGGCGCCAAATGTGGGATTTTTATTATTGATTGAATACAATCTCTATCTGTTCAGATATTCCTTCTTGAACATGTCCACGAAGAGGAAAAACAACGAAAGCAATACCGGGCCGAAAATAACTCCCATAAAACCAAACAGAGACAATCCTATAACTACCCCGAATATGGTGATTAACGGGTGTATGTCAGCCATCTTCTTTTGCAGGATAAAACGTATCAGGTTATCCAGTTGCGAGATTATCAACGTTCCGAACAGGGTAAGCCCGATGGCGTCGAACCAATCGCCGGATATTGCCATGTAGGCGGCTATGGGAAACCATACCAATGCTGTACCTATCATCGGAATAACTGTTACAAGGCAGGTGAGGAATCCAACAAGAAGAATGTCCGGGACGTTGAATATCCAATAGCCTATCATGGCTACGCCGCCTTGTATGACTGCCAGTAAAGGGATGCCTATGGCATTGGAATGGATAATCATATTTATTTCATGGATTACGTGTTCCGTATTGGCTTTATTGAAAGGTAGTATTTCAATGATGTATTTCTCCATTTTCTTTCCGCCCGTCAACATGAAGTAAAGCACAAAGACCAGTACGAAGAGATTAACGGCAAGGCTGCTGATGCTTCCCATTACGAGTTGCCCGACGGTGGGGAGTGCGGAAATGATGAATGAAATGGTATCTTTGCCCAGTACGTCATACCCCGTTTGGTATTTGATGGCGTTTGCCATCTTTTCGATGGGAGTGATGATAGCTTGCGGATCCAGGTTGAATCCCTGTAGCTTGTTGACTAATAACCACACGGCGAGTGCTAACGGAACTAAGAAACAGAAGATGGCTTCCAGGGTAATGGCGATGGCGGCTATGCTACGTTTCATATTCCGTTTGTCTGTCAGGTATATCATTTGTTTCCTGACCAGGATATAGATAGTCAGCGCTCCCAGCAGTCCGCCTAAAAACGAGGTGATTTGCAGGAATAGGATGATACCAAGCCCGATTATTATGGCGATTAATGAATATTTCCAATATCGTTCTTTTGCAGTCATATCTTTTGTGGTCATATCTTTTGTTTTTGAGGTTATCCTTCATCTCATTTTTTTGTTATTCTTCATCTCATTTTGGGGTTATCCTTCATCTAACCGGCCTTTTCCTTGGCGCAGAACTTCTGCTTCTCCACTGGTACAGTCTACAATGGTGGAGAATTCCGTTCCTCCGATGCCTCCGTCAATCACTAAATCAACCAGGTCTCCGTATTTTTCGTCAATCAGTTCAGGGTCGGTACTGTATTCTATATCTTCGTGGTCGTCGTGAGGCAGAGTGGTGGTCATGATGGGAGCGTCCAACATGCGGGCTATTTCCTGGATAATAGAATTATCGGGCATGCGGATACCTACTTCTTTTCGGTTACGGAAGATTTTGGGTAGCCGGGTAGTACCGCTCAGGATAAAAGTAAAGGCGCCCGGTAAGTTCCGCTTCATTAGTTTGAAAATGTTGTTATCCATTTTTGCGTATTCGCTGATAATGCTCAGGTCATAGCAAATGAGGGAGAGGTTGTTCTTGCGCGGGTCTATGTCTTTGATGCGGCAAATGCGCTCAATGGCGCGTTCTTTCAACCCATGACAGCCGATGGCGTACATCGTATCGGTGGGGTAGATGATAAGTCCGCCGTTATTCAGAATGTCCACGACTTGTTGCAGATTCTGGATGCTGTTATTCCTTTCATAAAGTTTCAGAAGCATAAGGGTTGATGTTTAATATATATGAAATAACGCAAAAGTAGAGAATTAGTTTCTACTTTTCAAATAAGTACCGGAGTTTATATTGAACAATTTGATAGATGGCACAAATCGTAGCTGTCAGATTGACTTTTTGTATTTTCTGTATGCTTCAGAATGCGATATTTCCGTCCGTAGACAGGGGCGGTTGGAAATACGGAAGTGAAAATTCGTATCTGACTGACGGATAGTGGGATATCGAAATCTGTACATCTCTAAAAAAATGCGGAAGCTTCGCTTGGAGGGGGACTTTAAGGGCTTATTTTTGCCGGATATGTGTGGCTTTTGAACGGGATATATGTGGTTTGCGGACGGGATATAGATGGTTCGCGGACGGGATATATGTGGTTCGCGAACGGGATATATGTGGTTCGCGAACGGGATATAGATGGTTCGCGGACGGGATATATGCTGTTCGCGGACGGCATATTGCTGTTCGCACTCCATGTATTGTAGTTCGCGCAAGAGGTAGGCATTTACTGCATAAATCTCGTATATCAGTCGTGATTTATACGGAATAAGTGTATATATATTCAGAATATTGTATCTGTAGTTTCTATTTCTCGTTCTTTTGCAGAATGGTGTGTTAGGGAAAAGAAGCTTTAGCTATCTTTTTGCAAACAAGTATTGGTTTTGAGTTGCATATTGACGAAATGATTAATTAGGAGTAAATGAATAATTAGGAGTAAATGGTTAATTAGGAGTAAGTAATTGATTAGAAGTAAATAATTAATTAATTGGAGTAATTAATTGGAGTAATTAATTGGAGTAAATAATCGAAGTAAATGATTAACAAGAGTATCTCTA
>NZ_DBDF01000007.1:0-4129 GCF_002293435.1 Bacteroides sp. UBA939
TAGAGTTATGATTAATAGGTATTTGTTTTACCTACCACCTCCCCCCTGACGGGGTACTCCTCCTCCCAGGAGGAGGAGAATAGAGATAGTCTTGATTATCAATACAGATAGTCTTGATTATCAATAGAGATATTACAGATTATCAATAGAGATATTACAGATTATCAATAGAGATAGTCTTGGTTATCAATAGAGATAGTCTTGGTTATCAATAGAGATAGTTCTGATTATCAACAAGATAAAAAACATGCAAAACTTAAATAAATAAAAGCACGGGATTGTGCGAAAGGATGATACGGCAGGATGCCGGTACAATGCCGGTACAACGGCGGTACAATACCGGAATGATGCCGGTACAATGGCGGAATGATGCCGGTACAACAGCGGAATAACAGCGGAATAATGCCTGCACAATGCCTGCAGCGCAATCTCCTACCGGTAGATTAACCTGGATAGATAGTCTTCTGCAAACATCTCGTTCGCAACATCCAACAGAATCTCCGGAGTGAGCTTTTCGATGCGCTGATAGATAACTTCGGAGGTTTCGTACTTGCCGTAATGCAGAAACGTCTTCGCCATACCCAGGGCATTGCTTTCATTATTGTCCGAAGCCACACCAATCTGACCGATGAGTTGCTTCTTCGCAATGGCAAGTTGTTGCGAGGTCATTTTTGTATTGCGCAGATTCTTAAGCTCTTTCATCACCTGATGCACGCAAATATCCACATCCGCCGGGTCGGTGCCGAAGTAGATGCAGAAAGCGCCGGTATCCGTGTATGAAGTAAGGTTGGACTCTACGTTGTAGACAAGCCCGCGGCGCTCACGCAGAGCCACATTCAAGCGGCTGTTCATGCCCGGACCGCCAAGAATGTTGTTCAGAAGATAAAGTGCCGTACGCTTATCGTTATACGCATTATACCCACGGCTACCTATCATGACGTGCGCCTGGTGGGTATCTTTAGACACCGTGAGATTCTCAGCCACATAAACGGGAGGAGGCGTGCGACGGTTTTCGACCGCTACAGCCGGAATATCCGCCAACAATTTCTCTGCCCAGCGCACAATCCGCTTAAAATCCAGATTACCCCATACGAAGAAAACCATGTTCCCGGGATGGTAAAAACGGGAGGTAAAGGCTGCCGCGTCTTCACTCCGGAAGGTTTTCAATAATTCAGGATTGCCCAGAATGTTGCGTCCCAGCGGATGCCCGCGGAAAATCAAATCTTCGAAGTCATCGAAAATAAGTTCGGAGGGGGTGTCTTCATACGATTGGATTTCATCAATGATAACGTCTGTTTCCTTCTCAATCTCACGCTGCGGAAACGTAGAGTGAAATACAATATCCGCCAGCAATTCGAATGCCCTGCCGAAGTGCTCCGTCAGGAAGGCTGAGTAAATCACCGTTTCTTCCTTGTTGGTATAGGCATTCAAGTCGCCACCCACATTCTCCATGCGGTTAAGTATATGCCACACCTTCCGTTTCTGTGTGCCCTTAAAAATGAGATGTTCCACAAAATGAGCCATACCTTGCTCATTTTCAAGTTCATCACGCGTTCCGGCATTGACGGCAAAACCACAATAAGCCACATCGGAGAACGATGGCTGGTGAATGATTCGTAAACCGTTGGCTAAGGTATATTGATTATGTCCCGGCAAAGGGAAAAGTGCTAACTTCTTCATTCTTACGTTTGAAACTGATTGAGGGCACAAAAATACAATAAAACTTATTGCCGTTTATGGAAAAATGCAGATATTTGTGCCCTGTATCTACTAACAGAATAAAAAATACCCTAAACATCACCACGGTAGCTACCTGGGTGGAAAAGAAAAAAAAATATGCGAAAAGTAATCGGTATAGGAGAAACCATTCTCGATATCATCTTTCACGATGGACAACCTACGATCGCGATACCGGGAGGTTCGGTTTTCAATAACATTGTGTCTCTGGCACGTGCCGGGGTACCGGTTAACTTTATAAGTGAAACGGGAAATGACCGGATAGGCAATACCATCCTGCAATTTATGCGCGACAACGGCATATCAACCGATTATGTCAATGTGTTCCCCGACGGGAAATCGCCCGTATCGCTGGCATACCTCAATGAAAAAAGCGACGCGGAATATATCTTTTATAAAGACTACCCCAAACAGAGGCTGGACGTCCTCTTCCCACGCATCGAAGAGGATGACATTGTGATGATTGGGTCATACTTCGCCCTGAATCCGGTGTTGCGCGAAAAGGTGCTGGAATTGCTGGAACTGGCGCGCGAGAGGAAAGCAATCGTTTACTATGATCCCAACTTTCGCTCTTCGCACAAAGACGAAGCCATGAAACTGGCCCCAACCATTATTGAGAATCTGGAATACGCTGATATCGTACGCGGTTCCACGGAAGATTTCTTCTTCATGTATAATCTGCGCGAAGTGGACAAAATATATAAAGATAAAATCCGATTCTATTGCCCCAACTTCCTTTGTACTGCCGGAGCCAAAGATATTTCGTTGCGTACGGGTACAGTCACAAAGGAATATTCCATCCCGCCGTTGGACGCTGTCAGTACCATCGGCGCGGGCGACAGCTTCAACGCAGGTATCATCTTCGGTCTGCTGAAATACGACGTACGCTATCGCGACCTGAGCCGGATAAGCGAAGCTACATGGGACAAGGTTGTACGTTACGGCATCGAATTTGCGGCGGATGTATGCCGCAGTTTCAGCAACTCTATATCGACCGAGTTTGCCAAACAATTATGAACAATTAACTAAATCCTCGTTAAAGGAGGAAAAACTCTGTGAAACCAGGCGCCATAAAGTAGCAAAATTCACTTAAATGCATATCTTTGTATCAGATGTTCAGACAAAGTAAACTATGTATAAAAATCTGTTGAACTTACTTGCTTGCGTAACACTGCTACCTGCCTGTAGCGGCACTGCTCCGCACATATCCGTGGTGTGTGAAGAAAGCAACGTAGGGAACAGCATCATAAAGTGGGAAACCACCCCTGTACTCAAGGGGAACATAAAGGTATATGCTTCGACCGACCCCGAGAATATTCCCGAGAACACCCCCGTTGCTACCGCCAACATTGCCGACCAGCGAATGACGATTGTTACCACAAACCCCGACAAGCGTTACTATTACACCCTTGTATTCAATAACAAATACCGGGTAAAAACCGCTACGCGGAATATCAATATACCCGGCATACAGAACTTTCGTGATGTAGGAGGATATCCTTCTTACGAGACAAAGAAAAGAGTCCGCTGGGGAATGCTCTACCGTTCAGCACAGATAGACAGCATAGAAAACTATGCGTATAGAGAACTGAAAAACATAGGTATCAAGACTATTATTGATTTGCGTTCGGAATCGGAACTCAGGAGATACCATTTATTGCAACAAGGCTTCAACATCATACATATTCCTATCGAAGCAGGAAGTATGGAAGATATTCTGAAAGGTGTCCGGGAACACAAAATTAAAAGTGACACTGTCTACCGGATAGTGGAACGAATGAACCGTGAACAGGTCATGAACTACCATAAACAATATCGCCAGATATTTGATATACTGCTGAACAGCGCTAATTACCCCATTGTCATTCATTGCTCTTCCGGCAAAGGACGCACCGGCATTGTTGCCGCGCTGATACTTGCTTCTCTCGGCGTAAGCAGCGACATTATTATGGAAGATTATCGACTCAGCAACGATTACTTCAACATTCCCAGCGCATCCGGCTACGCGTATACCCTGCCTGCACGTGCGCAAGAGGCCATTACTACAATCCACTCGGCAAGAGAGGATTTCCTGAACGCTGCGAAGAAAGAAATAGAGCGCAGGTATGGCGATGTGGATACTTATCTGAGTCGGGCTATCGGACTTAGCAAGGATGAAATCAAGGAACTGCAAAGCATGCTTTTGGTAAAACCTTAAGAAACCGCTTTGATTTTACTCAATCCCCCACTTGGCGTTGCCCTGAACCCAGAGCAAGCGCATCAAAATGAACATATAAAGTGTACGGGAATAAAACACATGAGAATTTAGCGAAGCTGATGATTCACAAGAGTATCTCTATTAGCTTCGCTGACAGCTTCTCTGATTTCTTTCACTAAGGTACGTTCTCCTCCT
>NZ_DBDF01000007.1:4175-20108 GCF_002293435.1 Bacteroides sp. UBA939
CTCCCCCTACGGGTACTCCTCCTCCCGGGAGGAGGAGAATAGAGATACTCTGGTGAATCATCAGCTTCACTAATCATTTAGCTTATTCCTGTACACTTTATATGTTCATTTTGATGCACTCACCATGAATAATGCCGGTTATAATTCACAAATCAAAATTAATCATTATCTTTGTGCCCGAATATAAAGATATATAAAGATTTAATGAAGACATTTGAAGAGCTCGGTCTGTCGCCGGAGATACGCCGCGCCATTGAAGAAATGGGATATGAGTATCCCATGCCGGTACAGGAGGAAGTGATTCCTTACCTTTTAGGAGAAAACAACGATGTAGTAGCCCTTGCGCAAACAGGAACCGGAAAAACCGCCGCATTCGGCCTCCCGCTTATCCAGAAAATTAACATAGAGAAACGCGTTCCGCAATCCCTTATACTTTGTCCCACACGCGAACTTTGTTTGCAGATTGCAGGCGACCTGAACGATTATTCCAAATACGTCAACGGCCTGCGAGTATTGCCTGTGTATGGAGGTTCGTCCATAGACAGCCAGATACGCGCTCTGAAGCAAGGCGTACACATCATCGTTGCCACACCGGGACGACTGCTCGACTTGATGGAGCGTAAAACAGTGTCACTCACCACCATACAAAACGTGGTGATGGACGAAGCGGATGAAATGCTCAACATGGGTTTCACTGACAGCATCAACGCCATCCTCGCCGACGTACCGCAGGAACGTAACACGCTATTGTTCTCCGCAACCATGAGTCCGGAGATAGCACGCATCTCAAAGAAGTACCTGCGCGAAGCCAAAGAAATCACCATCGGACGAAAGAATGAAGGAACCAGCAGCGTGAAGCACGTGGTTTATACCGTTCACGCCAGGGATAAATATGCTGCGCTGAAACGCATCGTGGACTATTACCCGCAGATATACGGCATCATCTTCTGCCGCACGCGTAAAGAGACACAGGAAATTGCCGACAAGCTGATGCAGGATGGTTATAACGCCGACTCCCTGCATGGCGAACTAAGCCAGGCGCAACGCGATGCCGTGATGCAAAAATTCCGCATCCGCAACCTTCAAATACTGGTTGCCACGGACGTTGCAGCCCGCGGGTTGGACGTAGACGACCTGACGCATATCATCAACTACGGCCTGCCGGATGATACCGAAAGCTACACCCACCGCAGCGGACGTACAGGACGTGCCGGGAAAACAGGTACTTCCATCGCCATCATCAACCTGCGCGAAAAGGGCAAGATGCGTGAAATAGAACGGATTATCAGCAAAAAATTCCTTCCCGGAGAAATGCCTACCGGCAAGCAGATTTGCGAAAAACAACTGCTGAAGGTAATCGACGACCTGGAAAAAGTAAAAGTGAACGAGGAAGATATGGCCGACTTCATGCCCGAAATATACCGCAAACTGGACTGGCTGAGCAAAGAGGACCTTATCAAACGAATGGTATCCCATGAATTCAATCGTTTTGCAGAATACTATCGTGACCGTGCAGAGATTGAAATTGCAACCGACAGCCGCAGCGAACGTACAGCAAGAGGCGGAGAGCGTACGGCAAGAGGCGGAGAATATGGTGAACGCAGAAGCGGTTCGCACAAGGCGGAAGCGGGCTACACACGCCTGTTCATCAATCTGGGCAAAACGGACAACTTCTATCCGCACGAACTCATTGATTTGCTGAACAAAAACACCAAGAAGCGTGTGGACTTAGGACGTATCGACTTGATGAAGAGCTTCTCTTTCTTCGAGGTCAAAGAGAAAGAAGCCGATAACGTAATCAAAGCCCTGAGCAACGCTCGTTTCGGCGACCGCAAGGTATCCGTCGAAATAGCCGGAGAAGAAGGCAGTGAAACCTCAAAAGGAAATCGCAAACCAAGTACAGGAAAGGAATTCGACCCCGGAAGGAAAGATTATAAATCAGAGAAGGGATTCAAAGCTGACAAAGGATTCAAGAGCGAAAAGGAGTTCAAAGGCGAGAAAGAGTTCAAGGGTGAGAGGGGTTTTAAGAGCGACAAAAGCTACGGGAAACCCGACGAAAAAAGAAATGGAAAGAATGCTTCCGGCGCCGATAGCAAAAAGAAAAATAAGCCCAATCGTGAAGAACGCGGCTATACACAGGCTCGCGGCAAGAAAGACGACTGGAAACAATTCTTCCAGAATGAAAGCAACGATTTCCGTGACGCAGAGCCTGATTTCAGTGAAGAGGGGTGGGCAAAACGGACGAAGAAGAAGAAATAAGATTATAGATACATAAGGCTGGTCAAACAGGAAGGATAAAAATATAAAGCGAGATACTTAAGTGTATCGTCATAAATAATTTATATTATAAATGAGAATTTAGCGGTGAGAATGGATACGCGGACAGCTTCTCTGATAATCTACAATAAGATAGTTCAGCAATCAGATAGCTTGCGAAACTTTAGTCATCACTTCATTAGTGTTCTTCTATATGAATAAGATTAACGGATTCTTATATGGACTTCTCTCTTCGGCAAGTTTCGGACTGATTCCTTTGTTCACTATCCCCGCCATGCATCAGGGAATGCAATTCTGGTCTATACTACTCTATCGCTTTTTCTTCGCCATGCTGGCACTGGCAGGCATCCTCTTACTTGACAAGCAATCTTTCCGTATCCGGCGGAAAGAAATACCTCCGCTTCTGTTTCTGGCATTCCTCTATAACTGTTCCGCTATCTTCCTGTTTTGGGGATACAAATTAATGTCGAGCGGCGTGGCTACCACCATTCATTTTATGTATCCGGTGTTGACTACGCTTATCATGATGGTTTTCTTCCATGAGAAGAAGTCATTCCCACGTATAGCAGCAATCGTTTTAGCGGTAAGCGGTGTTTTCTTCCTTTCCCACGGAGATACCACAAACACAATAACCTTGCCCGGCATCTTCATCGTTCTGCTTTCTGCATTGGGATATGCAGTCTATCTGGTCACCGTCAGTCAACTGAAATCTCTCGAAATGAAAGGACTGAAAATGACATTTTACGTCTTTCTATTTGGTGGGATACTACTTTTCATCGGGATAAAAGCAACAGGCATTGAAATGCAATCCATCCCCGACGGTACTACGTTGGGTAATCTTATCATGCTGGCGCTCATACCAACGGTAATATCCAATCTGGCACTGGTGCGCGCCATCAAAAACATAGGCTCCACGCTCACCTCTGTGCTGGGAGCCATGGAGCCTGTTACCGCTGTGTTCGTGGGCATTATCATCTTCGGCGAGCCTTTCACTCAAAGTATAGCCTTAGGCATCATGCTGATTATTTCAGCGGTTACGGTGATTATACTGAGAAGATAGACTGAATTATTCAGGCTAATGCTTAATCATAGTTAGTTTGTACTATAAGAGTACGGAAAATCATCCGCATTTATGCCTCTTTCCTTATTAGGAACAGTATCCATCAGCAAGTGGAATTCACCGCCTTTCAATAATTCTTCATGCTTCAGATAATTGCGTGTAAAATCAGTTCCATTCAATTCCGCCGAACGAATATAGCAGTTATCATCCGACGCGCCTTCGGCATTAACAACAAATGTCTTTCCTCCGGGCAGCGAAAGAGTTGCTTTCGGAAACAGCGGACTACCCAGCACATACTCGGAAGTGCCCGGACAGACCGGATAGAAACCCAATGCCGTAAATACATACCATGCCGAAGTCTGACCGTTATCTTCATCACCGCAGTAACCCTCCGGGCCGGAATTATATAACTTGTTCATTACATTACGGGTATGATACTGGGCCTTCCAGGGTTCTCCTACATAATTATACAGGTAGACAGCATGCTGCACAGGCTGATTGCCATGAGCGTATTGCCCCATATTCAAAGCTACCATTTCGGCTATCTCATGGATAACGAAACCATACGTACCGTAATTGAAAGTATTGGGAGCAACAAACATTGAGTCGAGGCGTGCCGCCATCAATTCATGGCTTCCTAAAAGTGCGGACAACCCTTCCGGGTCATGAAATACACTCCACGTCCAATGCCAGGAACAACCTTCCGTGAAAGGACCGCCCCATTCGGTGGCGTCAAAGTTATCACGCCATTTTCCATCGGAGTCTTTTGCCCACATGAAACCATTCTCGGGGTAGAACAGATTACGGTAGTTCAGAGCTTTCCGATAGTAAGTATTGGCAATTTCCTTATGTCCCGTCGCTTCGGCAAACCTTGCCAAGCACCAGTCGGCATAAGCATACTCCAGGGTTTTGGCCGTGGCTTCATGTACTTCAGGGTAGGGAACATAACCCAAACGGTCGTATTCCGCATAACCATCGCGTCCCACGGAGGAGATTTCTTTACTGCGTGCCTGCGTTTGATGAATCATGGCTTCCAACGCTTTCTCTTTGTCGAATGTACGGATACCTTTCATCCAGGCATCGGCAAGCAAGGAAATCGAATTGTTGCCTATCATGCAGCTCCGGTGCCCGGGACTTGCCCATTCGGGCATAAAACCGCTTTGGTCATATACATTCAGAATGGACTGCATGATACGTTCGCTGACTTCGGGATATACCAATGTAAACAACGGATGAACGGCACGGAAAGTATCCCAGAAACCGTTATCTGTGTACATGTATCCATCGTGTACCAGCCCGTCGTAAGGACTGTAGTAAACCGGTTCTTCCTGCTCGTTAAGCTCATAAAATTCGCGCGGGAACAGCAGGGTACGGTACAGGCAGGAATAAAATGTTTTCTGCTGTTCTTCCGTTCCGCCCTCTATCTTGATACGTCCCATTCGCTCATTCCAGATTGCCCTGGCTTCCTCCGAGACGTCCTCCAACGAACGCCCGGCAATCTCGCGATTAAGGTTCAGACGCGCCTGCTCATGACTGATGAAAGACGATGCCGTGCGGACAGTCAGCTTTTCGCCTGCCTTCAGCCGGAAACGGACATACGCACAGGCATTCTCATCCGTTCCGGACGCTGCGATGGGTTTATCAAACTCTACGATGAAATGATTGCCGAAGTTATCGGGTACTCCACCGTTATTGTAGCGGGTGACCCCGTAGATGCAATTCTGTTCCTTATCAAAAGCTACGCTTCCACCGTATTGGTAGGCATCGACAACGATGTATTGTTCTTCTTCCGAAGGATAAGTTATCTCAAATACAGCTCCACGCGATGTGGCAGACAGAGCTGTAGTAACGCCATTATCAAATTTCACCCGATAACAATCCGGCGCGGCTTCCTCATTATCGTGCCGGAAGCTCATACCGCGGGCTTTGTTGTCTGTAACCAACTGCCCAAACACAGGCATGATGGAGAAAGTGCCATAATCATTAATCCACGGGCTGGGTTGGTGTGTTTGGCGGAAACCTCTGATCAGGCTGTCGGTATACATGTACATCCAACCGCTTCCGTTTTCTCCCGTCTGAGGGCTCCAGAAGTTCATTCCCCAAGGCACGGCTACTGCCGGATAAGTATTACCATGAGAGAACTGAAAGGTAGAGGAAGTACCCATCAAAGGGTTCACTAAACAGCTCAGAGAGGGCTGTTCCTTCTGCCCGCATGCGGTAAGCAAGAGACAAAGGCTAAAGAGGTAAATCAACTTTTTCATACGCATCAAAAGATTATATTAACAAAATTATTGGCGAAATCTATTTTTCTACCGTTTCCAGATACTTACGTGTCTGTCCGGGTTGCCGGCGCATGCGCAAACGCCATACCAATTCCTGCATGCTCACTACCTCAAACCCTTCATCCAACCTCTCGGCACACTGCCAAGCTGCCGCCGCTCCATAGGTTCCCTCCTCAAAACGACTCCACGCATGTACACAAACCGCGGAAAAACTTTCGTCTTGTGCATTCTCCTTCAGTCGGGAAGCAACAAAAGCAGGGGAACCCTCACGCTTATGAGTTCTGTCCCAAATGGAATATTTCACAGTAATCACCGGAATATCATACCCTGCTTTATTCGTAAACCAAAATATATCACCCTTGCCTCCTGCATACGGAGAATACTGAACGGCGATAATTCCCTCCAAGTGGTCGTTTGCATCCACATAAGCCTGATAAGCCTCTTTGGCTGCGGGGGACTTCACATCCATAGCCATGACGGCCAGTAATCTGACATTATACCGGCGCATGTGGGATGACAGACGCCCGGCTGCAATCTTCAGGTTAGCACTACGATTATTATTCTGACTATAAGTATCTACATAATAATAACCTCCCCCTAACATCTCCAGAATGGAACAAGACCGTTCCTGCTGATTTATCAGATTACCAAGTTGCACCGGAGCCATCATGGCCAATGTAGAGACTGGTAGTCCGTAGCCCATCTTCACTTTGCCTGCTTCCGGAACATTGTAATACCGGGAAGCAAAATCCTGCATCATCCACTGAATGTTATCACCATCCGAAAGGAAGAACGAAACGTAATTACGCTTCTTGCTGTAGTCTATCAATTGCGGATCAATCACCTTGGCAAGTACCGGTTGCTGGCGCTCTGTATAAAGCAAAGCGGTAAGAGAATGATTATAACTCCAATCACAAGGAATCATCGGGTGGCCACTCCTTGAAATACGGGCTACAAACTGATCCTCACCTACTCCCTGTTCCCAGCCATACACCGGAGCATTCGGTTTCAGCCATGCCAGTACTTCATCCAGCAAAGCCGTATTCTGACCACTACAAGGGCTTCCCTGCCGCTTGTTCAGGTTCAATACGAAGAGGTTATTTTTGATGGCGAACTCGCGCAGTTCTCCGGTCTGTACGGGCATAAGGACTAATGCATCGTTGCTGCACTTATTCTTGAATTCACGCCATGCGTCAAGTGTCGTTTTACGGGTGGCATCATACTTCAGCACATAGCCCGCTTTCTCGTAGTATTCCCTGTCGCGTACATCCACAATAATCGAATTGTAAACATGTGAAGCAACAGAGGCTACGATACCGCTCTCCGGGTTATTCCTTACGTCAGTCAGCACATAGCCGTCAAACAAATCTTTTAGCTGAGGCTTTACTCCATCCGCCTGTTTGTAGTTTTTGCAAGCTAAGTCCAGCCCATTCCGTACTCCATGCTCGCGGATATTCATATCTTCCAGGGCTTGCTTGGAGAGTTTATAAGATGCCTTTTCACCGTGGTCATACAGCCAAACAGCCACTTCGCTTTTACCTTCTTCCACCGCACGATTGGTTAACCCTGCCAAAGACTGGCACATCAGATGATATTGCAATCCCTGCGTGGGTTCTGTCTCATTCACGCTGTTGCGGTTGCCCACCGAAATCACTCCTGTACAAGTCCAGTACTTCACAGGCTTTTTTTTCATCTCAGGAATATAGTACTGTCCCTTCTCCGGAATAGAATCGCATACTCCGCCGCACCCGGATGGCTGACAAGCTTCGCAAACAGAGAATCTCAACCCCAACATGAGCACAAAAGCGCATATCTTCAAACCCATAAGTCAAATTAGAT
Organism: Bacteroides sp. UBA939; assembly: GCF_002293435.1. Taxonomy (GTDB): domain Bacteria; phylum Bacteroidota; class Bacteroidia; order Bacteroidales; family Bacteroidaceae; genus Bacteroides. Next base: position 11,634 of record NZ_DBDF01000007.1, read on the forward strand.
AAAGTTACTAAATATCATTTCTGCCTCAAAAGTAAGCAGGAGAGATTAAGTAAACGCTTAACTATGGGTTACTCATAGGTTAATTGCCTGAAATAATTGCTTAACCTAACATGGAAGCGACAATAAAAGTACGTTTGTAGTTGCGTCGAAACGACTACTTTCCCGATACAAGCTTCAGTTCCTGAACCAAGTGGCTCGCTTTGCCGAATTTCTCTATCATAAACAAGATGTAGCGTACATCTACCCCGATGCATCGCTGCATTTTTGGTTCATACAGAATATCGCTACTCATGGCTTCCCAGTTCCCATCGAACGCCAGTCCCAGCAGTTCGCCCTTCGCATTGAACATTGCACTACCCGAATTTCCTCCCGTAATATCATTGTTCGAGATGAAGCACACCTTCATTTCCCCCTTTTCATCGGCATATCTTCCGAAATCTCCCGAAGAAAGCAACGACAGTATTTCCGGCTGAACTTCAAAATCCACATTCCCCATATTTGCTTTTGCCTTTTCCAGAACTCCCTTTGAAGTTGTGTAGTAAGCATATTCCGCGCCATCAAAGGGTGTATATCCTGCCACAGTGCCAAAGCTCAACCGCATGGTAGAATTAGCATCCGGATAGAAATTACGCGATGCATACATCCGCCGGACAGCCCCATTCAGCAAACGCTCTCCCCGGGCAATCTCCGAAGTGGATGCCTGCATCCGCATATTCATATCAAACAGCATCGTCAACACATCTATCCCCAGAGAGATAGCAGGATCGTTAAATATCTGGTAAGTAGTGTCCCGTTCGATGAAACGCTTCAAACCACGAATCGTAGTCAGTTCCGAATGACCATAAAGGCTATCTACATACGCTTTTTCATTTCCGTTATATTCCTGCGCAATGGTGCGATAAAATGCAGGCAGGAAAGTAGTATCTACCTTCGACCGATATTCCTTCAACATTGCCGTAAACACTTCCTTGTCAATATCCGGTTCCAGATTGGAGTACTGTTCAACGATGTTCTTCAAACCGGTTAAAACGGTCTTCTCTTCTCCTTCAAAGTCGAAGTTCATGATTGTCAGGGCAAGCTGTACCAACTCCGGGGCATACAGAAAAGATTCTACGAAATACGCCTGCGCACGGTTCACTTCACGACGATTCTTGTAATTCAGCTCCAAATCCGTGAACAGTTGCAACAATTTCTCACGTTCTTCCGGATTTTGCTGTATCCATCGACGGAGCTTCCGCTCCATTTCACGTTTCTTCTCCAGTATCCCAAGCTTACGGATAGCACGGTTTTTACCGATACTGTTTTTCCAATAGTTAGAACTCTCATCATATTTGGAAGCATACTTAATGCGGATGCTGTCGTTGCGGTCCATCTCACGCTTCCAGATGGCTTGTTTCACACCACGGACATCTATCTGCGCCTGATTGATATTATTCATCATTTCCTCTATCCCAAACGAAGAGAGATAACGATCCGTAGTTCCCGGATAGCCCAACGTCATGCAGAACGAACCTTCCCGGTAGCCGTCAAGAGAAACCGGCGCCACATATTCGGGATGATAGGGAACATTATCAGGAGAATAATCAGCCGGACGGTTGTTACGGTCTGCATATATACGGAACACACAAAAGTCGCCCGTATGCCGCGGCCATACCCAGTTGTCCATATCCCAGCCGAACTTACCGACGGAAGAAGGGGGAGCAAATACCAGCCGGACATCGTTGTAATCGCGGTAAACGGATAGCCAAAATTCATTCCCGGCGTAGTAAGCATCTACAATACCAACCAATGTCGAGTCTTTCCGAGACACTTCTTCACCTATCGCAAACATTACGGAATCCACAGCACTGGAACGTTGCGTTTCGTTCATCGAAGGAGTAACCGCACCCAGCACGCGTTTGGTTACATCTTCCGTACGCAACAGGAAGCGGACATAAAGTTCCGGATTGGGAAGTTCTTCCTCACGACTATGCGCCACAAAACCATCTTTCAGGTAATTATTCTCTATTGACGAATGTTGCTGTACGCTACTGAATCCGCAATGATGATTGGTGAGCACCAGTCCTTCGTCGGACACCACTACGCCGGAACAGAAACCGCCGAAGCTGACTACGGCATCTTTCAACGAGGGGCGTTTCGGGTTGTATAACTTATCGGCAGACATCTGCAAACCGACTTCTTTCATCGCTTTCCGTGTCTGCTTGTTCAGGTTACCCAACATCCACATTCCTTCATCAGCCTGTCCGGTCAACGACCAAAGGCAACAAGCAACTAAGGCTATCAATTTTAATCTCATAATTAGTATTTATTTGTTCGTAAAAAAGGCAGTATCAATCGGTGAATGATAGCCGGAGTATTTAAATTATGCTCTGCATCAGGCAATATAACTACTTCAGAAGTTTCCATCCTTACGTTCTTATCTCATAAACTTTATTCTGCTATTAGCCTCAACTGCCTGGTATTCGTACGCGCCTTCAGCCACTCGGTTATCTTTTCCTTTTCATGCGCATCAGGATACTTGCCGAATTTCAGTACAGCCAGCGTAATCGTATCTGTTCTTTCCGAGTCAACAGTCAACTCTATGGCACGGGATATAGAAACTGTTTTTACCGATGGATACAGTACTTTCAGTTCCGGAATGATGACTTTACTCAGTTCATCAAAGCTCTTGTACTTTCCGAGATTCTGTTCCAAGGCAGAGATCTGCTTTTTCTGTTCCGCCAGTTGTTTCTCACTGTTTCTATAAAAGTCTTCCATCACCATAGCCCGGATGGAAGAAAGATTTATCGCTTCATTATTCATTCCCTGGAGAATGGTAAGTTTCGTTTCATCCAGTTTATAATCCTTCATCTTTCCCCGGGCAATGGCAATGGATGCTTCAGGAATTTCCTGCCCTATCAATACCACACGTATTTCATTACCTTTTGAACCATGATAATGAATCTTCTTATCCAGTACCTGAGTATTCTCGAAAGAAAGCTGTTCGGCAACAAAGCGATTGGCAGCGCTTTCAAAGAAAGTGTTCTGGATGATGTCTATCGTCAGGTAAACAGCCGGGCACATGGTCAGTACGGCAATAAGTATGATGTACCGGCGTACTTTCTTTTCCCGCTTCTTATCAACAAATTCCGTGCGTTGGAAGCGCATCATGCGTACTCCGAGAAAGGTAGCGAGGCTGATAAATACCGAGTTGATGAAGTAAAGATAAAATGCTCCGAGGAAATAAGTCAGATTTCCCGTTGCCAGTCCGTAACCCGCCGTACAGAGTGGTGGCATCAATGCCGTAGCAATAGCAACGCCAGGGATTACATTGCCTTTCTCTTTGGTAGAAAGGGCTACTACTCCGGCAAGCCCACCCATAAGTGCGATGAATACGTCGTAAATGGTGGGTGAGGTGCGTGCCAGCAACTCCGATTGCCCTTCCGCCACTGGGCTTACCAGGAAGAAAACGGTAGCCGTTGTCACACTGAACAGGGTAGTTATCAGGAAGCTCTTCAACGAACGTTGCATCAATCCGAAATCATTCAACCCAACGGAGAGTCCCACACCCATGATAGGTCCCATCAGAGGGGAAATCAACATGGCTCCAATGATCACAGCAGTGGAGTTCACGTTCAGCCCCAACGATGCCATGAAAATGGCAAATATCAGAATCCACAGAGTAGCTCCTTTAAACTCTACTCCCTTACGGATGGAGTCTACAGTTATCAACTCGTCATCTTTGTCTTTTCTCAAATCAAGATATTCGCTCAGAAACTTCTTGATTGCAAAAACATTTCGATTTTGTTCAGGCTTCTCTATCATGTCATTTATAATTTGATGATTTATAATTTAAGTTGTAACATTCGTGCCAGGTACTTAATCTTTATTGGTTTGCACTAATGAGTATTTATGAATGATTGAAGTTTAGTGATTTAAAAAAGTATCTCTATTCTCCTCCTCCTGGGAGGAGAATAGAGATACTTTTGTTAATCATATGCATTGCTAAATTATTATTTATAATACAAATCAAGATTATGCCATATACACAGCTAATATGTGTATCTAACGTTTCACGAACCTGTTTATTAGCGGTATCCGATGAAGCGGCAAATCGCGCTTCACGACATAAGCAACAAACAGCAGCAGCAGTACAGTACGGTAGGCTATACGCAAGCAGATGTTATCTATCACCACATATTCGGCTGCCACATAGAGCACGGTTGCCAGGAGCGCATACATTCCGATGGCTTTCAGGTCGTACTGTATCGGGTACTTCTTCTGACCCACAAAATAGGAAAGCAGCATTGCCACACCGTATCCCGTGAAACCTGCCCAGGCGCAAGCTATATATCCGTATTTCGGTATCAGGAAAACATTCATCAACACCAATATCGTACAACCGGTCAACGAGAAATACATTCCCCAGCGGGTTTCATCAATCAGCTTATACCAGAAGGATAGATTAAAATAAATGCCCATAAATATTTCAGCCACCATTACTATGGGCACAACCTTTAGCCCTTCCCAATAACCGGGGTCGATGACATAGCGCAAAATATCCATGTAGAACATCACTGCCAGGAAAGCGAGCAATGTAAAGATGATAAAGAATTTCATCGCCTGGGCATACATTTCGCGGCTATCTTTATCTTTGCTATTGCCAAACACAAACGGTTCGTAGGCAAAACGGAATGCCTGGGTGAACATCGCCATAATCATGGCAATCTTACTGGCAGCCCCGTAAATACCCAATTGTATCTTGCCGTCCGCTTCATCGGGGTAAACAAAAGGAAAGATGATTTTATCGGCCACCTGATTGAGGATACCTGCCACGCCCAATACAACCAAAGGCAGGGAATAACGGAGCATCCGTTTCAACAAATCCCGGTCCAAGATGTATGTAAATCCTCTCAATTCAGGTATCATGCACAGCATGACAACAGAGGTGCACACCAAATTGAACAAGAACGCATAGCCTACATCATTCCCTTTCAGGATAACGTAATAGAAAAGATTGAGTGCAATATTGAGGAAGATAAATAACAGCTTCAACGCCGCAAACTTGATGGGGCGTTTTTTATAGCGCAGATAGGCGAAAGGGATACTCTGAATGGCGTCCATAGCGACTACAATCATCATCATACCTATGTACCAGGGGTGTTCACCGTATCCCAGGAATCCGGCAACAGGTTCCAGAAACAGCAGTCCTAAAGTGATGAATAGCAGCGAACCGATACTCACGCTCAATAATGTGGTGGAATATACTCGCACCGGGTCTTCTTCGCCTTTATTGGCAAAGCGGAAAAACCCTGTTTCCATACCGAATGTCAGCACTACCAATATCAAGGCTACCAGGGCGTAGATATTCGTCATCACACCATAGCCACCCGATGAAACCGGTAAAGCTATCGTGTACACAGGCACCAGCAAGTAATTAAGGAAACGCCCTACAATACTGCTTATTCCGTAAATCGCTGTGTCTTTTGCTAAAGATTTTAATCTTGTCACTGTTAGTAATGATTAATGTTTAGTGATTAATTGGTAATTAACAAAATTATATTTAATGATTATTAGAACTGTATTTAATGATTATTAGAACTGTATTTGGTGATTAGCAGAACCGTATTTAATAATTAGCAGAATTATATTTAATAATTAGCAGAGCCGTATTTAGTGATTAGCAGAACTATCACTATTCTCCTCCTCCCGGGAGGANNAAGGGGGGAGGTGGTAGGAAAAACGCCTTTCCTCTATCTCCCGTATTATCCGCTCCACATCCTCAAATACTGTTCTATTTTCAAAACGTAACACCTCAATACCTTCCACTTTATTCAGATAATAAGTACGTTGTTCATCATAATCCTGTTGTCTATTGTGTACTGCACCGTCTAATTCTATTGCTAACTTTATTTGTGGGCAATAGAAATCAAGTATATATACCCCAACGCTATGCTGTCTTCTGAACTTTAAACCGGCAATCTGTTTCCCTTTCAGCAGTTTCCAGAGAGTGGCTTCAGCGAGAGTGCTGTGGTTACGTAACTCTTTTCTATTGTCGGTTACGTTGGGTATGTTCATGATGGTTTGCATAGGAATCTTTTTTTCCTACCACCTCCCCCCTTNNGGAGGAGAATAGAGATAGTTTTGCTGATTATTAAATATAGTTCTGTAAAACACTAAATACGGCTCTGTAAATCATTAGATATAGTTCTGTAAAACGCAAAATAGACTCTGTTAATCACGAAACGTTAATCACTAAACAACGTCTGTTGACTGTTATACAGGCTGCGCCCCAAGTGTTTATACGCCAGTTCCGTCACTTCGCGTCCGCGGGGAGTACGTTTCAGGAAACCTTCCTTGATGAGGAACGGTTCGTAGACTTCCTCTATAGTCCCGGCATCTTCGCCCAATGCGGTAGCAATGGTGGTAAGCCCTACGGGGCCTCCTTTGAATTTATCAATAATGGTACAGAGTATTTTATTGTCGATTTCATCGAGTCCGTACTTGTCTATATTCAATGCTTCGAGGGCATAATTCGCAATCTCCGTATCTATGCTACCCGTCCCCTTTACCTGGGCAAAATCGCGCACACGGCGCAGCAACGCATTCGCGATACGCGGCGTGCCACGGCTACGGGAAGCAATCTCCGAAGCAGCCTTCGCAGAACAAGGCACGTTCAATATCCCTGCCGAACGGCGGATAATGCCACTCAACACATCGTCATCGTAATATTCCAAATGCAGATTAATGCCGAAGCGCGCACGCAAAGGCGCTGTCAGCAAGCCGCTACGGGTAGTAGCTCCTACCAGCGTAAAGGGATTCAAATCAATCTGGATGCTCCGTGCAGACGGTCCTTTGTCTATCATAATGTCGATGCGATAATCTTCCATTGCGGAGTACAGGTACTCCTCAACCACAGGAGAAAGGCGATGAATTTCGTCGATAAACAGCACGTCATTAGATTCCAGGCTGGTGAGCACTCCCGCCAGGTCGCCCGGCTTGTCAAGCACCGGGCCTGAAGTGATTTTAAAACCTACTCCCAATTCATTGGCGATAATATTGGAAAGCGTTGTCTTCCCCAACCCCGGAGGACCGTGCAACAACACATGATCCAATGCTTCGGCACGCAGACGGGCTGCCTTGACGAAGATACGCAGATTATCCACTACTTTGTCCTGCCCGCTGAAATCTTCAAAGCTCAACGGACGAAGCGCGTTCTCAAAATCGCGCTCCCGACTGGTCAGTTGCTGCTGGTCACGTATATCAAATTCTTCTCGTTCCATTACTAACTATATTACTTATATTCAGCTAACTGTCTCCATATTATTAGAATTGAGATACGTTTGATTATCAACAATATAAATAACTTGCGAAACCCCAGTTAGTTATACAAATCAATTGAGTTCTCCACTGTTTTCTGCAAAATAACTAATTTATTTTGAGATAACCCCTATAAGTTAACTCTTTTCACAAGCGGTGTTATCACATCAACACAAAAAGAACTGCATGAGAATTTAGCGTCTCATAAATTCCTGTCGTTCGTCTTCCGAAAACTTCTCTATCGCATAACGCAACATGGTACGGGACATCGTCCGACAATGCTTTTCAAGGAATTGCACCAACAAGTCTTTGTCCCGTTTCCCCATTTCGCGCAACATCCAGCCTATGGCCTTTTGCATCAAGTCATGTTTATGATGGAGCAGGCGTTCGGATAGAGCCAGAATGTCAATGAAATCGTAATTCTTTATCAATCTGTAAGTAGAAACCACAGCTATGCGCTGCTCCCAAAGTAAACCACTATCTGCCAAGTGATAAAGGATATCGCGGGGCTTGTCTTTCAGATATTCGCCCACAATGCCCGGAGCGGATAAGTCTACAAGATCCCAGTTGTTGATACGGGCGGTCTGCGTCAGATAGAAATCGAATATCTCTTTCTTGCCGCTTTCATCGCACTTCCTGAAGCGTTCTACCAACATCAGCAAAGCACAGAGGCGACATTCGTGCCACTCGCTTTGCAGCAATTCTGCCATTACTTCAAAAGGTGCATCCTTATGACGCTTTGCCACGATACGGGTATTAGGCACCACAATGCCGAGGAATTTGTCACCTTCACCATACTGCCCTTTTCCTGTTTTAAAGAAATTAGGAAGGTATTCCCGTTTCACCGGGTCAATGTATTGTTCCAGTTCTTGCCGGATTTCGTCCGCTTTCTGCATCTCTTTCATTTTTTATAGAGTACAAAAATATATATTTATATAATGACTCTGCAATAATATACCTCTAAATTGATAAATGAGAATTTATCAATTTAGCCTGCATTATTCATAAGTGTCTCGTCATAAATGAGAATTTAGCGAAGNNCGGAATAAGCGGACGAACGCGGAATATCTCTATTAGTTATTAATAGAGATACTACTGATTATTAACAACATAAAACATGCGAAACTTGAGTTAGCCTGTATTATCCCTTTGCCATAAATCTCATGTTTTCACCGC
>NZ_DBDF01000188.1 GCF_002293435.1 Bacteroides sp. UBA939
ACGCACTAAGCCGAATGCTTACTATGCGGTGTACGAACGGGATATATGCGGTGTACGAACGGGATATATGCGGTGCAAATACGGGATATATGCGGTAGAAATGGGGTAAAAGAAAACGGGAACTATCTATAAAACAGATAGTTCCCGTCTTCTTTATGTCTAAATAAGAATCTTTATTTAGTTCCTGCGTAAGTTACTGTTACGTCTCCGGCAGGTAGCGGAGCCGTTGCTATACTAATAGTAGCATTCAATGTCGTACCATCTGAATCTCCATCAACTTCAACCGGGAAATTTCCCAATGGAGGAACTGAAACAGAGGCACTACCACTAATATCCATTTTGTCACCATCCAGTACTGCATCGCATTCCACTTCGATATTTCCAAGAGACATCCCACTAAACCCGAAGTTTTTCAACTCAAGCTTCACTTTGCTATCGCTGACTTTCGTCAAATACATAGAAGTACCGGGCGTAGGTTCTCCTAATCCTACAACTGTCAATGTACCGCTATAAGTACCTGCAATGTCATTTACAGTCAGAACTTTTTCATCATCATCACCACACGCTGCAAACAGGCACACTGTGCACACTACAGCAAACAAATAAAAAATGCTTTTCTTCATTGTCAAGCGTATTAAAATTTATAAATTAAAGAGTATCTTAGCAGCATTGTGAATAAACCCACTGAACAGATTAACGCAAACAAATAAAATAAATTCGTCTTCATAATTTTGTTATTTAGCTAATAATTAAGCCTACTACAAAAAGCAGTCATGTTCTTTTATTAATGCAAAACTTTCGATTATGCAAAATAACAGCTTTTGAGCCAAGCGCAAAAGGTCTGTTTGGCTTAATTCAGGTCTATTTCACTTAATTTATCTTCCTTTTTTTAACTTAAATCACCAAATATGAAGCAACATATAGCTTTTTATCCTATTAGCAACACAACGCTTGTAACATTTGTTTTGCAACAAGAAAAAACATCCTGCACAAGTAGGCAGACTGTTAATCCAAACATAAAACCTCTTATTCCATAAAAAAACAATATTTCTGCCCTTTCATGAGAGAAAATCAATAACTATTTGTTATCTTTATGCACCTAAAGGTTTATTGCAAAAGGATTTTGCATGTATTAGCCTTATACTTAAACTATTAAAGCAAAAGATTATGTTCAACTCATTCGGAAACATTTTTCGCCTTACCAGTTTTGGAGAGTCACATGGTAAAGGCATTGGAGGCGTTATTGACGGATTTCCGGCAGGTATCCGCATTGACATGGATTTCGTGCAAGCGGAGTTAAACCGTCGCCGCCCCGGACAATCTCTTATTACTACAGCGCGTAGAGAGGCTGACAAAGTAGAGTTCTTCTCCGGTATTTTTGAAGGAATATCTACCGGTTGCCCTATCGGGTTTATTGTATGGAATGAAAATCAACATTCCAACGACTACGACAACATGAAAGAAGTGTATCGTCCATCGCACGCGGACTATACTTATAAGGTGAAATACGGTATCCGCGACCACCGGGGAGGCGGACGTTCGTCGGCACGCGAAACAATCTCGCGCGTAGTAGCCGGTGCACTTGCCAAACTGGCAATCCGGCAATTGGGAATCCACATCACAGCATACACCTCGCAGGTAGGGCCTATCCGGTTGGAAGAAAACTATACAGCTTACGACCTTGACTTAATCGAAACAAACCCCGTACGCTGTCCTGACCCTGAGAAAGCGAAGGAAATGGAAGAATATATATTGAAAATCAAAGAAGAAGGCGATACGATTGGCGGCGTAGTGACTTGTGTCATTAAAGGATGTCCCATCGGATTAGGTCAACCCGTATTCGGCAAATTGCAGGCTGCACTTGCTTCCGGTATGCTTAGCATCAACGCAGCCAAAGCATTTGAATACGGCGACGGATTCAAAGGATTGAAACAAAAAGGTTCGGAACAGAATGATGTATTCTTCAATAATTGCGGACGAATTGAAACGAAAACCAATCATTCCGGTGGTATTCAGGGCGGTATAAGTAACGGACAGGATATCTTCTTCCGCGTTGCTTTCAAACCGGTAGCTACCGTATTAATGGAACAGTATACTGTCAATATCGACGGCATTGACACAACATTGAAAGCCCGCGGACGCCACGACCCCTGTGTCCTGCCGCGCGCAGTCCCCATCGTGGAGGCAATGGCTGCCATGACTATACTCGATCTTTATCTGATTGACCGTACTACACAATTATAGAAAACAATGAGGGTGTGGCATAATGAAGCGCACCCTCATCATCAACTACTATATATTATGAATGAAATACAGAAATACATCGCCGCGAACGAACCCAAAATGTTAGAAGACCTGTTCAGCCTTATCCGCATACCAAGTATCAGTGCCAAACCGGAACATCATGATGATATGCTGGCCTGTGCCGGACGATGGGCGCAACTTCTACTTGAGGCAGGCGCGGACGAAGCATTGGTAATGCCGTCAAAAGGCAACCCTGTTGTTTTTGGACAAAAGACAGTAGACCCGAACGCCAAGACGGTATTAATATATGCACACTACGACGTTATGCCCGCCGAACCGCTGGAACTGTGGAAAAGCGAACCTTTCAATCCCGAAATACGTGACGGACACATTTGGGCGCGTGGCGCGGACGATGACAAAGGTCAAGCGTTTATCCAGGTGAAGGCATTCGAATACCTGGAAAAACACGGCATGTTGAAAAACAATATCAAATTCATCTTTGAAGGAGAAGAAGAAATAGGTTCGCCCAGTTTGGAAGCCTTCTGCGAGGAACATAAGGAACTATTGAAAGCGGATGTGATACTGGTATCGGATACCAGCATGTTGGGAGCCGACTTGCCTTCACTAACCACAGGATTGCGCGGACTGGCCTACTGGGAAATAGAAGTAACCGGGCCTAACCGTGACCTGCATTCAGGACACTTCGGAGGCGCTGTCGCCAATCCCATCAATGTGCTATGCAGTATGATTGCCCAAGTGACGGATGCCAACGGGCGCATTACAGTACCGGGTTTCTATGATGATGTGGAAGAAGTTCCGCAAGCAGAGCGCGACATGATAGCTCATATTCCTTTCAATGAAGAAAAGTATAAAGCCGCTATCGATGTAAAGGAATTATTCGGCGAAAAAGGTTACAGTACGTTGGAACGTAACAGTTGCCGCCCGTCATTCGACGTTTGCGGCATTTGGGGCGGATATACGGGCGAAGGTTCCAAGACGGTTCTCCCTTCTAAAGCCACAGCCAAAGTATCCTGCCGACTGGTTCCTCATCAGGATCATCATAAAATTTCGCAAATGTTCGCAGATTATATCATGAGCATTGCTCCGGATACGGTGAAAGTGAAAGTTACACCCATGCATGGCGGACAAGGATATGTATGCCCCATCACTCTCCCCGCTTATCAAGCCGCGGAGAAAGGTTTTGAAAAGGCATTCGGGAAGAAACCGCTTGCCGTACGCCGGGGCGGAAGTATCCCTATCATCTCTACTTTCGAACAAGTATTAGGTATCAAAACCGTACTCATGGGGTTTGGACTGGAATCAAATGCCATCCATTCTCCGAATGAAAACCTTCCGCTGGATATATTCAGAAAAGGCATTGAGGCGGTGGTAGAATTTCATTTAGCGCATAGCGCTAAATGAAATTTGAATTTTGAATTGAATTATGAATTATGAATGGCTATGCAGCCCGATTGCGCAGCCATTCATAATTCATAATTCATAATTCATAATTCAAACGCACCACCCTAAACTCCGTCCTGCGATTAATCGCATTACAAATCTCCTGCTGTTCCGGTGGGAGATTCTTTATGAACTCTTCCGTCAACACATCACTTTCTTTCAGGAAAGGGGCGGTTTTAACTGTAAATTTAGTTGCGGTTTTGGGTTGTTGTTCGCCATATCCTTTAGGCGTGAGACGTTCCGGTTCAATACCACCTTTAATAAGGTAACGTACTACGGACTCTGCCCGGCGTTGCGAAAGCCGGAGGTTATAGTCATCGTTTCCTTTGTAATCGCAATGTGCGGACAGTTCGATTGTAACATTCGGATTATTATTCAGCAATTGAATCAATTCATCCAAAGCAACAGTGGACTCGGAGGTCAAGTCGGCCTTATTGAATTCATAAAAGATGTTCTCTATCAATACAGGGCGGGTGATGGAAGCTAACGGAAATTCCAGTTCATAACGGCGGTCTTCATGAACACTGTCCGTCGCCAATTCTTCTTTATCATTCAGATAGCCACGGCAGGAAGCAAGCAGGACATACCGGTGTCCCGGCTTCAATTCCTGCGTAAAAGTACCATCTTTCTTTACGTTTATCTTCAGATAAGTGCCGTCGTCGCCAGCCAAAGTAACGAGTGCATCCGATAAAACATCTCCTTCCTTATCGTAAACCAAGCCTTTCAGAATATGATGCGCTTCGGGCAACTCGAAGCTGAAAATATGGTCCCAGCCACGGGCATCGCCACGGTTGGAAGAGAAGAAACCCCGGTTAGGCGCTCCCGGTTCAAACGTCATGCCGAAATCATCGCCTTGCGAATTTACGGGAGACTGCAAATTCTCGACACGCCAACGCCTGGTAGAGGCGTTGAATGCTGCACGGAAAATATCCAGTCCGCCCATGCCGGGGTGGGCATTGGAGGAGAAGTAGAGGGTACCGTCCGGCGCAAAGGCAGGAAACATTTCATCGCCGGGGGTATTGATATCCGGGCCTAAATTATCGACATACCCGAAGCCGTCGCGGGTGATGTTGATGCGCCACAAGTCCAGTCCTCCCTGTCCGCCGGGCATGTCGGACACGAAATAGAGGTAATCGCCGGCAGGAGAGATAGCGGGGTGGGCAACGGAAGAAAGGGTATCATTTAAGATTGCGCACTTCTGAGGAGCGCCCCACTCTGCTCCGGAACGTTGGGAAACATATATCTCGGCGTAGACCGGCGCTTCAGGGTGGGTACGGCAGCGGGTGAAGTACATTGTCTTGCCATCGGCGGAGAAGGAACAGGCGCCTTCTTCAAATTCACTGTTTACTTCGGAAGCAAGAGGCTCTGGTTTCTGCCATTGTTTCTTTTCATTCCGTTTGGAATAGAATATGTCTGCGCTTTTCATTCCGGTGATAGCATTCAGGTCGGTGCCTTTTGCTTCGTTGCGGGTGGAGGTGAAATACAGGATGTCCGCATCAGTGCCCGCATACATGGGGGAGTAATCGCTGCGACGGGAAACTAAAACCGGGACGCGCTTCACGATGTGACGGGTAGGATGTTTCTTCCATTCCTGGGCCAAACGGCTGGAAATAAGACCGGTATGCGCCAAAGAGTCTTTACGGTCTTTCTTATCGGAGGGTTTCTGCGAAGAAGGAAGAGGCTGTGAAGAAGGTGAATTTTGTGAAGAAGGAAGAGGCTGCGAAGAAGGTGAATTCTGTGAAGAAGAAAGAGTCTGTGAAGAAGAAAGGTTTTGTAAAGAAGAAAGATTCCGGGCATAAGCAAGGTAATTTTCATAATAAGGGATAGCGGCGGCATATTCACCATTCTTCCGGAGCATCTCTGCCAGATAGAAATGGGAAATGGTGTCGGGATAACGGTATCGGATGGCGTTCATATAGGCAGCTTTGGCCTTTAGCGTATAGTTGATACGGCGATAGCAATCGCCTTGTTTATAGGCAAGGAGTCCACGCTGCTGACGGTCTTTGGGCGAAGTCCGGGTATAGGCTTTCTTATAATGATTGGCGGCATCAAAATACTCTCCGCGGGCATAACTCTGTTCTGCTTGGCGTAGTATTCTCCCTGTTCCACAAGAAGTGAGGAATAAACTTGCACTGAGAAGAATGAATAAAAGTTGCCTATATGTTATCATATAAAGTATGAGTTCTATTTAAATGAGAATTTAGCGGTGGGAATGGGTACGCGGACGACGCGGGTTAAGCGGATGAACGCGGACGAGCGCG
>NZ_DBDF01000093.1 GCF_002293435.1 Bacteroides sp. UBA939
AACATAGCGCAGCATTTAAAAATCCGCGTCATCCGCGTTATCCGCGTCTAAAGAATTGCTTGTATTGCGCAGCAATCGGATTGAGATTCCGTTTCGCTATATTATCATTCATAGTATAAACTAATTATGAACAGCTACCTATGAATAATGCAGGTTAGGTAAAGATTAAGTAAACTTTAAGATTTATTCTCAATGCATCCTCTATACCTTTAATAAATGCTAATATAATAATCTTTTAGAAGAAAACTCAATTAACGAAACAAGTTTTCTTCCTATATTTGCACGGTTTTATTCCGGATGCGGGTGTCTTCCTGCTTTGGAAATATGCAAACTTAAAGGGACATTAAATGAGAATAGACGATAATTTGAAAGAACACCTTTCGAAGTTAGAGTTACGGGAACGTATCGTAGAATTAGCTCTTGATTCTTTTGCTACCCATGGAATCAAGAGTATTACAATGGATGAGATTGCTACTACATTAGGTATTTCCAAACGTACATTGTATGAAGTGTTTCCTGATAAAGAAACATTATTGTTGGAATGCCTCAAGAAAGCACAATCCGAAGGAGCAGCTTATGTTAAGGAAGTGTGTGAAACAACTTCGAATGTATTGGAAGTTTTGTTGAAAATATACCAGCGGACGATTGAGAAATATCACAGTACCAATAAGAAGTTCTATGAGGATATGAAGAAATATCCGAAAGTATATGAGTCGTTGGTGAAACGCCATGACGAGAATTACGAAGAGAAAAAAGCGTTCTTTAATTTAGGTGTACAGCAAGGGCTTTTCCGCGATGATATCAACTTTACTATTGTGAACATGTTGATGCACGAACAGTTTGCGGTGCTTATGAATACTGATATTTTTAAAGAATATTCTTTTGTGGACGTATATGAATCCATCATGTTCACTCATCTTCGTGGAATTTCAACGGAGAAAGGCGCCAGCAAACTGGATGAATTCATTCAGACGTATCGCAAGGAGCACCAGGTGAAGGATTAATCAGCCCTCATAATAATACTTATTGAATATAAAAAAGATAATTTTGGTTGCGGAATTCATCGATTATAATCCGGAGTTTACCGGTTTTTCCAATGTATATCATCCGGAAGAACTGTGTGGAGATGAATAGACTGTTTACCTTTGCCCCCGAATCAAAAACGAAGTAGTCTTAATTAATTTTATAGATTGATTTTTATGGATAAACAACTGTTTTTAGTAGGTAGAAAAATGTTTCTTACCCTTGCCATGATAATGGCTGTTGCCCATGTACAGGCACAAGAAACAAAAAACACCTTAATTTTAACTCTTAACAAAGCACTGGAAATAGCGCTTAGCGACAATCCTACAATTAAGGTAGCTGAAGAGGAAATAGCCCTGAAGAAAGTGGCTGACAAGGAAATGTGGCAAAATCTATTGCCCGAAGTGAATATTGGCGGTTCGTGGGATCATACAATTACCGCTGCCACAATAAGTCTTGGAGAACAGTCTTTTAAGATGGGGCGGGATAATTCAAATACCGTAGCCGGGGCATTGAGTGTCAGTCTGCCTCTGTTTGCCCCTTCGGTTTACAAAGCAATGTCTATAACGAAGACGGACATTGAATTGGCAGTCGAAAAGTCCCGCGCTTCCAAACTGGATTTGGTAAATCAAGTGACCAAGGCTTACTACCAGTTGATGCTGGCGCAAGACTCTTATGATGTTTTGCAGAAAAGCTATAAGTTGGCGGAAGACAACTTCAATGTAGTCAATGCCATGTTCCAGCAAGGCGCCGTTAGTGAGTTCGACAAGATTAGCGCTGAAGTACAGATGCGTAGCATTAAGCCCAGCGTGATTTCGGCAGGTAATGCCGTCACTTTGTCCAAGCTCCAACTGAAGGTTCTGATGGGAGTAACTGCTGATATAGACCTCAAGATAAATGACAATCTCTCTAATTATGAAACGGACTTGTTTGCCAACCAACTCGATAAGGTAAACGAAGGCCTGACAAACAACACTACGATGAAGCAACTTGACCTGAATATGAAGTTGCTCAATCAGAATGTGAAATCCCTGAAAACAAACTTTATGCCGACACTCGGAATGAGTTTTAATTATCAGTATCAGTCGCTCTACAATAGTGGCTATAACATCTTTAACTATAACTGGGCAGGTAGCTCTTCATTGATGTTTAGCCTGAGTGTTCCCCTTTATAGGGCAAGTAACTTTACTAAACTGAAAACTGCACGGATTCAGATACGTCAGTTACAGGAAAGCCGTACGGATGCAGAGCGCAAACTCAATATGCAGGTTACCAGTTATCAGAAAAACATGGCGGCAAGTTCCGAACAAGTAGTAAGTAACAAAGAGAATGTAATGCAAGCCCAAAAGGCGGTAGAGATAGCCGGAAAGCGCTATGAAGTAGGTAGAGGTACGGTTCTGGAACTGAACAGTTCGCAGGTGTCACTCACTCAGGCCGAGCTTACTTATAACCAATCTATTTACGACTATCTGGTATCTAAGGCTGACCTTGACCAGGTTTTAGGCCGCAACTATTAAATCAACAAGTAAAAAACAAATAATCACAACGATATGAAGAAAAGTTTTCAATTGATTGCCCTGCTCGCTGTAGCTATGTTGGGCGCATGCGGTGGTGGAGAGAATGAAAAAACTGAAACCGTAAAGGTAGAAGAAAAACCGCGAGTGAAACTGGCTTCCGTAACGGCGCGTCCTGTAGATCAGATACAGGAATACACCGCTAACGTAGAGGCTGAAGTTAAAAATAATATAGCCCCTTCCACTCCGGTACGTATCGATCGGATATTTGTAGAAGTAGGCGACCGTGTATCCAAAGGACAAAAGCTGGTGCAGATGGATGAGGCCAGCCTGAAGCAAGCTAAGTTCATGCTGGATAACCAGCAAATAGAGTTTAACCGTGCCGACGAATTATATAAGGTAGGCGGTATTTCCAAATCCCAGTGGGATGCTGCCAAGATGGCTCTGGATATACAGACGACAACTTATAAGAACCTGATGGAAAACACGGCATTGCTTAGCCCTATCAGCGGTATAATAACAGCCCGTAACTATGATAACGGCGATATGTACGTCGGAGCCAGTCCGGTGCTGGTAGTAGAACAAATCACTCCGGTGAAGCTGATGATTAACGTTTCCGAACTTTACTTTGCCCAAGTAAAGAAAGGCACTCCCGTAGCAATTAAGGTAGATGTATATAGCGGCGAGGAGTTTACAGGAACGGTAAGTCTGGTTTATCCCACGATTGACCCCGTGACCCGTACGTTCCCCGTAGAAGTCAAGCTTGCTAATGCTGACCAGAAAGTCCGTCCGGGTATGTTTGCCCGCGCTACTCTTAACTTCGGTACTCAGGAGCATGTGGTTGTTCCCGATTTGGCTGTTGTGAAGCAGGCTGGTTCGGGCGACCGTTACGTATATGTCTATAAAGACGGTAAGGTATCCTACAATAAGGTTGAACTGGGACGTCGTATGGGTACTGAATACGAATTGATTTCCGGTGTGCCCAATAACTCCCAGGTAGTGATAGCGGGACAAGTGCGTCTGATTAATGGGGCTGAAGTTGAAGTAGAGAAATAATGATTAACGATTAGTGATCAGTGATTAGTCCTTGCATCATTATGTAACTGTACTCATCACTTATCACTCATCCCTAAACGCTAAATAACATGAGTTTATACGAAGGTTCGGTTAAGAAACCGATTATGACCTCCCTCTGCTTTGTGGCAGTGGTGATATTTGGTCTGTTCTCTTTGTCCAGATTACCTATCGACTTGTATCCCGATATTGATACAAACACGATAATGGTAATGACAGCCTATCCGGGCGCCAGTGCATCGGATATTGAGAATAACGTGACCCGTCCGTTGGAAAACACGCTGAACGCTGTCAGCAACCTGAAGCACCTTTCTTCCAGGTCATCCGAGAATATGTCTCTGATCATCCTGGAGTTTGAGTTCGGCTATGATATTGACGTGCTGACAAATGATGTGCGCGACAAGCTGGATATGGTAAATTCCCAGCTTCCGGATGATGTGGAGACTCCCATCATCTTTAAGTTCAGCACGGATATGATTCCTATCGTGTTGCTTTCCGTCCAGGCGCAAGAGAGCAATGCGGCGCTTTATAAGATTCTGGATGATGCGGTAGTGAACCCCTTGGCTCGTATTCCCGGTGTGGGTACGGTGTCCATCAGTGGTGCGCCCCAGCGCGAAATCCAGGTGTATTGCGACCCGAACAAGCTGGAAGCATACAACTTGTCTGTCGAAGCAATCAGTGCCATCATCGGTGCAGAGAACAGGAACGTGCCCGGCGGTAATTTTGATATCGGTAACGAAACCTACGCTTTGCGCGTAGAAGGTGAGTTTGTCGATAGCCGCCAGATGGAAAATATCGTTGTAGGTACATACAACGGCGCCAATGTTTACCTGCGTGATGTGGCGCGAGTTGTGGATACCGTGGAAGAACGTGCACAGGAAACTTATAACAACGGTGTCCGGGGTGGTATGATTATTATTCAGAAACAGTCCGGTGCCAATTCGGTGGAAATATCCAAGAAAGTATTGGAATCGCTTCCCCGCTTACAAAAAAACCTTCCTGCCGACGTGAAACTGGGAATCATTCTCGATACTTCGGAGAACATTCTCAATACAATAGACAGTTTGACGGAGACGGTGGTATTTGCATTGATATTCGTTGTGCTGGTGGTATTCCTGTTCTTGGGGCGCTGGCGTGCTACGGTGATTATCTGTATCACGATTCCGCTTTCCTTGATAGCTTCGTTCATCTACCTGGCCATGTCGGGTAATACGATTAACATCATTTCGCTGTCCTCCCTGTCCATAGCCATTGGTATGGTAGTGGACGATGCCATTGTGGTGTTGGAGAATATCACGACACATATCGAGCGTGGTTCCGAACCGAAGCAGGCTTCAATACATGGTACGAATGAGATGGCTATTTCAGTAACCGCCTCTACGCTGACCATGATTGCCGTATTCTTCCCGTTGACAATGGTAAGCGGTATGGCGGGAGTACTCTTCAAACAATTGGGCTGGATGATGTGCGTTATCATGGCTATCTCCTTAGTATGCTCGTTGACTCTTACTCCGATGCTCTGTTCCCGGTTGTTGCGCTTGCAGAAGAAGCAAACGAAGGCGTTCAGGTTATTTTATGCTCCGATAGAAAAAGGGTTGGATGCATTGGATACCGGATATGCCCGCATGTTGAACTGGGCAGTCCGCCATCGTTGGATGGTGCTTGTGGGCTGTATTGTGTTTTTCGGTCTCAGCTTGCTCTGTGTAAAAGGCATCGGTTCGGAGTTCTTCCCCTCACAGGATAATGCCTATGTTTCCGTGCAACTTGAGTTACCCATCGGTACGCGTAAAGAGATATCACAGGAACTGGCTCAGAAGCTGACTACACAATGGATGAAAGAATATCCCGAAGTAGAGATATGCAACTATACAGTCGGTCAGGCCGATTCGGATAACACTTTCGCTTCCATGCGCGATAATGGTTCGCATATCATATCGTTCAATATCAGTTTGTCCGACCCCGGTGACCGTGAGCGTACGCTGGATGAGATTTGCGACCTGATGCGTGAAGACTTGAAAGCATATCCGGAGTTCAGCAAGGCGCAGGTAATCCTGGGTGGTAATAGCGGTGGTATGTCAGGACAGTCTACAGCCGACTTTGAAATCTACGGTTACAATATGGAAGAAACCGACAGTGTGGCTGCCCGTATGAAGCGTGCATTGCAGCTGGTGAACGGGGTTAGCGAAGTAAACATTAGCCGTAGCCAGTACCAGCCGGAGTATCAGGTAGACTTCGACCGTGAGAAACTGGCTATGCATGGCTTAAACCTTTCGACTGCAGGAACCTATCTGCGTAACCGCATCAATGGCGCCACGGCATCCAAGTTCCGTGAAGACGGTGATGAGTATGACATCAAGGTGCGCTATGCTCCCGAATACCGTACCAGTCTGGAATCTATAGAGAACATCCTTATCTATAATAATAAAGGTGAAGGTATCCGCGTGAAAGAATTGGGAACGGTTGTTGAACGCTTTGCACCGCCTACCATCGAGCGTAAGGACCGTGAACGTATAATCACTGTATCCGCTGTAATTTCGGGTGCTGTTCCGTTGAGTGAGATTGTAACCGCCGGTAATGAGATTATAGACAAGATGGAAGTTCCCGCCGGTATCACTATCCAGATTTCCGGTGCGTTCGAAGACCAGCAAGAATCATTTGCTGACTTGGGTATGCTGGGCATACTGATTTTCGTTTTGGTATTCATCGTGATGGCAGCGCAATTTGAATCGTTGACGTATCCGTTTATCCTGATCTTCTCGGTATTCTTCGGGGCGAGTGGTGTATTGATCGCCTTGTTTGTTACCCAAAGCACACTGAGTGTAATGAGTCTCTTGGGTGGTATCATGCTGATTGGTATTGTGGTGAAGAACGGTATTGTGCTTCTTGACTACACCAATCTCTGTCGTGAACGAGGGAAATCGGTTATCAATTCAGTGCTTATAGCAGGTAGAAGCCGTCTCCGTCCGGTATTGATGACAACGATGACCACCATTCTTGGTATGATACCGATGGCGATAAGTACCGGTCAGGGTTCCGAAATGTGGCGTCCGATGGCAATTGCCGTAATCGGTGGTCTGGCGGTATCCACCATTCTGACATTGATTTACGTGCCGACCATGTACTGTATGTTTGCTTCGGTAGGTATCGGACGTCAGCGCCGGAAGATACGTCAGCGCCGCGAGATGCAGGAATACTTCGATGCACACAAAGAAGAGATAATCAAAAAGTAACTAATCAGCAGGCGCATTAAGGGACACATCCCTTAATGTCGCCCCAAAAACAATAGAATATGAAATCCGTATTAATCACTTTTGACCAGGCGTTCCATGAACATATCATGGCTACTCTGGATCGTTTGAACTGCCGTGGCTTCACGTACTGGGAACAGGTACGCGGGCGTGGTACCAAAACAGGCGAACCTCATTACGGGAGTCACGCTTGGCCCAGCATGTGTTCTGCCATTCTTACGGTAGTAGAAGACGAAAGGGTGGAACCATTGTTGAATACATTGCATCAAATGGATAAGCAAACTGAACAGTTGGGACTTCGGGCATTTGTCTGGAACATAGAGAAGTCCATATAACCTGCAGTATGAATAATACAACAGGTATTTGCAGCTTGATTGGTATATTACCTAACGAATAAATATACTAAAGACTGTCATACCGGATATGCACGAGGGAAATCTCACAAAACGTGATGATTTCCCTTTCTTTTTATGTCTTTTCTATATCTTTGCAACTCCTTTAAGGACAATATGGAAAAGAACTATCTGAAATATACTTGCATCTGGGTATTCATTATATTGGCGGGCTTGCTATTGATGTATTTCCTGCCGGGTTTTACAATACATGGGCATGTGATGAGGCGTGTCGATTTATTGGGCGATGTGCGAATCCGCGAAGAACAGCCCGAAGACCCCGACAGTCTGCTTCCGTTGCTGCCGAAGGTGAAGCCTGCCTTTGTGGATACCTGTCGTACCGGCGCTACTTGTATTGAAGATTACAGCGACTCCACCTTGCGCGGGATGACTCCTTTCTACCGTGCATTGGACGAATTGAACCAACATCCCCGTTTGGTACGCATCGCTGTTTTCGGTGATTCTTTCATTGAAGCCGATATCCTGACGGCGGATTTGCGGAATATGTTGCAAAGCAAATACGGCGGTTGCGGAGTGGGGTTTGTTACAATGACCTCTATGACCAGCGGCTTCCGTCCCACAGTACGCCACTTTTTCAGCGGCTGGCAAAGCCATTCCATTACAGATTCCACTTACTTCGACCGGAGGAAACAAGGTATATCCGGACACTATTTTATTCCTAATCCCGGCGCTTATGTCGAACTGCGAGGGCAGGATAAATACGCCTCTCTCCTGGATACCTGTGAACAAGCCTCCATCTTTTTTTATAGCCAAAGCGAAGTTACCCTTTCCGTCAGTGTCAACCGGAGTGAAAAACAAACCCGTACTTTCTTTCCTATAGAAGACCTGCAGGAAATGAAAGTGGACGGACATATCGGTTCTGTACGTTGGACAGTGGATGAGGCAGACTCTACACTGTTCTATGGCTTGGCAATGGATGGCAAGCAGGGGATTATAGTGGATAACTTTTCCCTGCGCGGCAGTTCGGGCTTATCGTTGCGTTCTATTCCTATGTGGATGATGCACGAATTTAATGACCGGCGTCCTTACGATTTAATCATCTTGCAGTATGGACTGAACGTAGCTACCGAGCGCGGACGGGATTATGATAAATATGCTGAAGGCATGAAGACCACCATTGACCACTTGAAAGAAGCATTTCCGCAAGCAGGTATATTGATTGTAACTGTCGGCGACCGTAATTATAAAACAGAAAGCGGTACTATGCGCACCATGCCGGGCGTTAAGAACCTGGTGCGTTACCAGCAAAAACTGGCTGCTGATAACGGTATCGCTTTCTGGAATATGTTTGAGGCTATGGGAGGAGACGGAAGCATGGCTAAATTGGTACATGCCAAGCCATCTTTGGCAAATTATGATTATACGCATATCAACTTCCGTGGAGGCAAGCATCTGGCAGGTCTGCTGTATGATGCATTGATATACGGAAAGGAACAATACGACAGGAGGAGGGCTTATGAAGCGGAATAACATCTCCGGAGGTTTACAGAAATCTTCTTTAGGCGCAGATTACGCGGACTACACGGAATGTATGGACAACATCGTTGGCGTGTGCAACAATTCATGCGGTGAAGTACTGAAACAATCCTTCCCGGATAATCCACATCGTCCAAATGTTCCGTGTAATCTGCGTAATCCGCATCTGAAAAGTGTTTGCATCATCTTCTGCCTTCTGTTATGCACTTTTCCTCTTTATGCCCAAGACCCTATTCCTTCTTGCCCTTTAGCTGATAGAGTGACTACAGATAGCGATACTATCTATACATATTCCCAACGAACGGATACGGTGACGGTTCCACAAATCGTTTTACCTGCAACCTTCAAGCAACCCGGACTGAATGAGTTGACGGATAGTATCGGCATTCTCAAGCCTTTTTGGGAAAGGCTGCGCCTGTTGCGTGCCGGCTATAGTACCGACACTGTTCGCATTGTGCACATCGGTGATAGTCATGTCCGCGGGCACATCTTCCCCCGTACTGCGGGAAGCCTTTTGACTGAGGCCTTTGGCGCTGTTTCTTATACCGATATGGGCATCAACGGCGCTTTCTGCTTTACCTTCACTAAACCCGACCGTATTTCGGATATTGCTGCATTGCATCCCGACCTGGTGATTCTCTCTTTCGGAACAAACGAGAGCCACAACCGCCGTTACAACGCTATAGTGCATTACCGCCAGATGGACGAACTGGTGCGTATGCTTCGTGACAGTCTGCCTGATGCACTGTTGCTGATGACTACCCCTCCCGGCTCTTACGAAAGTTTCAGGAAAAGCCGCCGGCAACGGACGTATTCCGTCAATCCCCGTACAGCGATTGCCGTTCAGACTATCCGCCGGTTCGCCGACGATAACGGACTTGCCCTGTGGGATATGTACGGGGCAGCGGGAGGAAGCCGGCAGGCATGCCTGAATTGGCAGCAGGCGGGACTGATGCGTCCGGATCATATACACTATCTTCCCGAAGGATATGTATTGCAAGGTGAATTATTTTATCAGGCTCTTATAAAAGCGTATAATGATTATGTGGAATATTGACTTCGACCGTTTGTGCGACGTGTTCGTTTATGATCCGCAAGCGCCGATGATATTCAGTAGCGGTGTGTTTCTGTGGTTGTTTGCGGCATTTGTCTTTGTATATCTGCTGTTGCAGCGCCGCCTGACTGCCCGTTTGCTCTTCGTAACCCTGTTCTCCTATTATTTCTATTATAAAAGTAGCGGTACTTACTTTTTTCTGTTGGCGTTTGTCACGGTGGTCGATTTCTGTATTGCCCGTCTTATGGCCGCCACTTCCGTTCGCTGGCATCGCAGAGCATGGGTGGTGGCAAGTCTTATCACCAATCTCGGTTTGCTTTGCTACTTTAAATATACTAACTTCCTGGGCGATGTGTTTGCTTCGCTGGCTGGCGGTACGTTCCATCATTATGACATTTTCCTTCCTGTCGGAATTTCCTTTTTCACGTTCCAGTCACTTAGCTATACGATTGATGTCTACCGTAAAGAAATCGTGCCTCTTACCAATTTGTTGGATTATGCCTTTTATGTCTCCTTTTTCCCGCAGTTGGTGGCAGGCCCCATTGTCCGTGCCCGCGACTTTATTCCGCAAATCCGCCGTCCCCTGTTTGTATCGCACGAGATGTTCGGCAGGGGAATATTCCTGATTATAAGCGGTCTTTTCAAGAAAGCTGTCATATCAGACTATATCAGTATCAACTTTGTGGAACGCATTTTTGATAATCCTACGCTCTATTCGGGGGTTGAAAACCTGATGGGAGTATATGGGTATGCTTTGCAAATCTATTGTGATTTCTCCGGCTATAGCGACATGGCAATTGGCATTGCATTGCTGCTGGGCTTTCATTTCAATAAGAATTTTGACTCGCCTTATAAATCGGTTTCCATTACTGAATTCTGGAGACGGTGGCACATCTCGCTTTCCAGTTGGCTGCGCGACTATCTTTATATCTCTTTGGGAGGAAACCGTAAGGGAAAGGTACGCCAATACGTTAATCTGATAATCACCATGTTCCTGGGTGGCTTATGGCATGGGGCTTCCTGGAATTTTGTAGTCTGGGGCTTGTTTCATGGGGTAGCTTTGGCGGTGCATAAGCTGTGGATGGCGCTGACCGGACGTAAAAAAGGCGAGCAAAGCCACGGTGTCCGCCGCTTTTTCGGCATACTGATTACATTCCACTTTGTTTGTTTCTGCTGGATATTCTTCCGCAATGCGGACTTCGCTACTTCGCTGGATATGATAAAGCAGATAGGTACGACATTCCGTCTGCAACTGTTACCTCAACTGATTGCCGGGTATTGGGAAGTGTTTGCGTTGATGGCATTAGGCTTTTTCTTGCATTTCTGCCCCGACCGTTGGGTGAATGCCTGTTGTAAAACAGTAATCCGCCTTCCCCTTGCAGGAAAGGCGGCTCTGATGATTGCCTTAATTTATCTGGTTATTCAGATGAAGAGTTCCGGAATCCAGCCTTTCATCTATTTCCAATTCTGATTCTTAAGAAGCTGTTTTGAGTTTATTCCTAATTAATTTTATCAGTCTCTTTTAAGTTTGTTTTCGGTCTCTTTTCCTGTTTTCACTCGTCACATAGCCCGCTATGTTCCTCTTAGAGCCTGTTTAAATTTTCCTCAAAAAGTTTTTTATTCAGCTTGTTTTGAGTTTATTTTCGGTCTGTTTTTCTGTTTTCACTCGTCACATAGCCCGCTATGCTCCTCATAAAAACAGAAAAACATCCTCAAAAATAACTCTCAAAACACTATACATTAGTGTTAATAATGAAAGATGTTTTGAGTGAAACTAATGCTGAGCAAAATTTAAACAGGCTCTTAAAAACAGAAAAATATCCTCAAAAACAACTCTTAAAAGAAAACTGAATAAATTCAAGACAGCTTCTTATTCCACTGCTATTTCGTCAATAAACAGATAAGGTGTCCGTCCTTCTCCCGCATGACCTTTCGGCAGGGCAGGAGTACGCTTGATGATAACCTTCACATAACGGGCTTTCACCGGGTCAAAGGTTACTTCGTAATTATCTATCCCTTTCTTGCCAATATTGGTTTCTGCCGGAAAGTCCTTAACGGCTACTTCGCGGAACTCCTTGTTGTCGTCGGATACGGCAACTACTATACCTGCACTTCCCATAATCCAGGCGCCCAGGTCTACTGCGGCTTCTGTGGCCACTTGCTTAATTTCAGTTGCTTGCCCCATGTCAATGGTAGCCTCTACATCATTGCTTACGAAACCTAACCAGGCGCCGGTGGCATAACTTTCATTTCCCTTTATGCCGTCCACTAATGTAATGGCACCTTTGAATTTATATCTGTTAGACGGTTGGAACGCCAATTCTATGGGGCAGTAAGTGGCCTTGTTGAAAGAAAACGCCTTGGCTGTTTCCTTGCTTTTACCGTTCGGGCGAATGGCGACAGCGCGGAAGTCGGCGTTTTTAGCGATAACTATCGGTTCGGTATATTTCAAGGAAAAAGAGGTAGGTTCGCTGCCATCCAATGTATAATAAATAGGTGCATCGTCGATGGTGCTCAATGTTATTACAACTGCTTTCTTCTCGGTATCCGGCGTAAAGTCGGCATCCAGGTTGAACACATGTTTGGCATAATTATATTGATTCATGTCATAAATGGCCATCATGTGCGGCAGACGCGTAATGAAGTTTTTGTAGTCTTTCTTTTCAGGCTGAGTCCACTGTACTTCGGCAAGGGCTGCCATGCGGGGTAATACCATATACTCTACGTGTTCGGTGGTAGCAATATATTCAGTCCACAGGTTTGCCTGCGCACCTATGATGTGCTTCTTTTGCTCGTCGGTAAGTACTTCCGGTGCGGGTTCCATGCCATACACTTTTTCAATTGGCACATAACCACCTATACCGAGCGGTTCGTCCTGTGTTTCGGTAGTCTGGTAATAATCGAAATAGCAGTAATCAGTGGGTGTCATGATGACATCATGTCCCAATTGTGCAGCCTTGATACCGCCTTCCATGCCACGCCATGACATAACCGTAGCGTTAGGGGCAACGTCGCCTTCCAGTATTTCGTCCCAACCGATAATCTGGCGTCCTTTGTTGTTCAGGAATTTTTCGATGCGCGCCATGCAATAGCTTTGTATGCGGTCTTCGGCAGTATGCTCTTTGTCGGCTTTCAAGCCTTCTCTCTTGATAAGCGCCTGGCACTTCGGACATGCTTTCCAACGCGTACGGGGAGCTTCGTCTCCACCGACATGAATGTATTTCGATGGGAATATCTCTGCGATTTCGCTCATCACATCTTCCAGGAATTGCATGGATTTCTCGTTACCGACACAAAGTACATCGTCGAAAACACCCCAGAGCGGACATACTTCGTACGGACCGCCTGTACATCCCAGTTCCGGATAAGCAGCCAGCGCGGCAAGCATGTGTCCCGGAAGGTCAACTTCGGGAATAACCGTGATGTAACGGTCTTGGGCGTATTTCACGATTTCCTTAGCTTGCTCTTGCGTATAGAAACCGCCATAAGGGGTGTTGTCGTACTCCTGTGTGTTTCTGCCTATCACGGTGCGGTTACGGATAGAACCTACTTCCGTCAGCCTCGGGTATTTCTTGATTTCGATACGCCAACCCTGGTCTTCCGTCAGGTGCCAGTGGAATGTATTCATGTTGTGCAACGCCAGGATATCTATATATTTCTTAATAAAGTCTAAGGGGAAGAAATGGCGTCCTACGTCAAGATGCATGCCACGGTAGGCAAAACGCGGTTCGTCTTTGATAACTCCGGCGGGTACCAGGACGCTTCCGACCATTGTGTCAACAATGGGGAGGGATTTACGCAAAGTCTGGATGCCGTAAAAAACGCCGCTTTCTGTCTGCCCTTTAATAAAAATATTCTCAGGGGTAATGGTCAGTGTGTAACCTTCTTTGTTTCCGATAGATGGCTCAAGTCCCAATACAATGTTGCCGCTTTCTGCTTCTTCACCGTCGGCAAGAGCCTTGGCTGTGGGGGTTAAGCCTGTTTCCTGCTTGATGTATTCCGCAAGGAATTCGGCGTTTTGCTTCAGCAGATCATTGCTTTCGGGATAAACAATCTGTGAGTTTGCGCTCAGGTTGAATGGGGTTTCCTGGCTCAGATTAACCTCTTGGGGGAGAGGGATTACTTGAAAATTCGCTTCGACTTTCTTAGAACACGACGTGCAGCCCAAAGCGATAATGCCTGCAAGAAGTGCGTGGTTAAGTTTACTCATGGTGTTAGTATTAATTGATTATTCAAATGCAAATTTACATAAAATTATTGAAATAGGAGAATATCCGGTGAAAATAGGTGTACACATTTTCTTTATTTATGTAGAAAATATGCTGTTTTCTTTAGTTTTGTGCACGAATGAATCGGGGGTTGAGGCTGTGCCGGAAGTAAAGTACAGTATCAAAGAACTGTTTTTCGTCCGCAGATAACGCAGATTATGCGGATTTATTTAACCTGCATTATTCAAAGTGTAAGTACTTCGTAATAATTATTTTGTATTATAAATGAGAATTTAGCGAAGCGGAACTTCGCAGTGATTAGTGATTAGAGATACTCTTGCTAATCATTTATCACTTATCACTAATCACTGCGAAGTTCCGCTTCGCTAAATTCTCATTAATGACGAGATACTTATGAAGAATGTAGGTTAAAACTTAATCCGGATAACCTGCGTTATCTGCGGATGAAAAATAGCAGGCTGAAACTTCACCAAATCTACAAGAAGTCTGATGAACGGGGAATCCGTGAATCTCTATTGAGCCAGGTATTCTTCAATCTGCATGACCGTGGCGTCTTTGAGCAATACCGTCTTGTTCTTATCCAGCAGATACAAGGTAGGTATGGCTTTCAGGTCATACAGGTTTTTTTCCTTTATCCTTGTTCCCTTATCATACCCGTTTATCCACTCTCGGGGAAAGTCTGCCAGGTGTTTTTTCCATTCATCCACCTCCTCGTCCGGGTAAACGGCCAGTATTTTCAGTTTTCCGGCTGCCATTTCTTTATTGATGGCGGAGGCCCATTTTATTTCTTCAATACTTTCTCCACAAGCCTGGCAGCCCGGATTGTTGAAGAACAGCAACGTATATTCCGCTTTAAGGCTGTAGAGCGTACCGCTTTTCCCTGATGCCGACGTGTAGCTGAAGTCAATTGCCGGTTTCCCCTGACGGTTCTGTTCGGCGAGCTTTCTACGGGCTTGCGGACGGATTTTCTCCACGTCGTCCAGCAGGGTTGTTTCCAGCATGACGTCCAATACCGGGATGTAATATTCCTCGTTGCGCATGGGCGAATTGGGGTCGCGCAAATACTTATTGGCAAGTTCCGTGAAGTAAAGAAATACTTTCTTTTCTGCTTCCGCGCTTTTGAACAAAGATTTTATGGAAGTCCTTGCAGTGGAGTCGGGCACAAGTTTCAATATGTCTACGTAGTCCACCCATGCCTGTTCCGTGATTTCGGGATGGTGGATGTAATTGGTGTCCGCAAAGTTTACGTTATCCCAGTAGTGGCGAACCAGGAAATCCGAGCGTAGTTCCGGAGTGTTCAGCACGGTGGGGATGGATGGTAACGTGAATCTTTTCAAAGTGTCTGATTCAGAGGCTACCGGTTGCTCGCCGGAAATGTTGCGGCTGCCGCATGAAATGCAAATAAACAGGAATAAGAAAATTAAATTGATGTAACTTTTCATTGTTCAGAGATTTAATAATGTTCTACGGGCTACAAACTTACGCAAAATCATTCGTATTTTATACCGGTTGGTTAAAGAAAGATGTTTGTACGGTAAGATTAGAGCCTGTTTAAATTTTGCTCAGCATTAGTTTCACTCAAAACATCTTTCATTATTAACACTAATGTATAGTGTTTTGAGAGTTATTTTTG
>NZ_DBDF01000131.1 GCF_002293435.1 Bacteroides sp. UBA939
ATCCGCGTCATCCGCGTTATCTGCGTCTAAAAAATTATAGTATAAACTAATTATGAACATTTACTTAACGGTTGATAATAGCCAAGTCTGCAACCGGCCTGAACCATACTCTGTATGCGACTCATTATGTGTCTCCCTAATCCCTTAACCACTAATTATCATAAATAATCTATATATTAGCATACCATGAGTAAAATATTGAATGCAACCATGTTGCTGTTTGCGGCATTACTGACCGCTTGTTCCACTCCCGATACGTGGGAGTTGGTGTCTGAGAATCAAAACATTCGTTTCGTCCTGGAAAACAAAGGAGAAGCAGTGAAGAACCTCAGCTACTCCGTTTATTATAAAGGTGCGGTAGCGATAGAGACATCCCTTCTGGGCTTGGTAATGGATAATTGCGAATACGGTAAAGACGCACAATTCATTTCTGCTTCCGCAGTGAAAGAAATCAATGACGCTTATCAACTGAAATCCGGCAAGAAGCTGAATACGGCTGATGAATGCCGCGAGCAGACATTTACTTTCCGTACAAAAGAAGGAGCCTCGTTCGACCTGATTGTGCGGGCGTACAGTGACGGCGTCGCTTTCCGCTACGCACTTCCGGGAGAGGACGAACAAACCCACGTCATTCAAGCCGAGCATACGGAATTTGCCGTACCGGCGAACGGAAAAGCATGGATACATCCGTATGACTGGAACAACCGCCGTAAACCAAGTTACGAACAATATTGTGAGAGTGAAATAGAGATTCGTTCGGAGTGCGAACACGGACGCGGCTGGGCGTTTCCCATGTTGTTCAATACCAGTGATGTTTGGATGATGATAACAGAAGCTCATCTGGATGGTTCGTATCCCGCCACCCACATTGATAATGCGGGAACCAACAAAGCGTATAAAATCCGCTTTCCGGAAATTGACGAACCGATTATACCGGATGCGGTAGAACCCGAATGGTCGTTGCCCTGGTTAACTCCCTGGCGTGCGATAATTGTAGGAGATGATTTGAACGCGATATTCCAAACACAGATGGTAACGCATCTGAATCCTGCTTCAGTTGTGGAAGATGAAACATGGATTAAAGCCGGGCGGGCTTCCTGGAGTTGGTGGTCTGAAGGGAGTACTTCCCGCGATTATAAAGCGCAACTGACTTACACAGACCTCAGCGCCGAAATGGGCTGGGAATATATGCTGATTGATGCAGGGTGGCAGCGTATGGGCAACGGCGGCACGATGGAAGACGTAGTGAGGTATGCACAGCAGAAAGGTGTAGGCGTTTGGTTGTGGTATCACTCCGGTGCGGGACGCGATAAAGGTTCCGATGCTTCATACAATCTTATGAGTGACCCGGAACTGCGCCGCGCGGAGATGAAACGTATCAGTGAAATCGGGGTAAAAGGCATTAAAGTAGATTTCTTTGATACGGACAAGCAGCGGATTATTCAACTTTATCCTGCTTTGCTGAAAGATGCGGCAGACAATCATCTGTTGGTAGACCTTCACGGCGCTACTCTACCTCGTGGTTTTGAACGTACTTATCCCAATCTGTTGACGACGGAAGCTATCCGTGGTGCGGAAACTCTGGGGAATCAGGAACGTTGCGACCTGGCAGCCGTACATAATGCTACGGTACCTTTTACGCGCAACGTGGTGGGTTCGATGGACTATACGCCGGTTACTTTCTCCAATAAAGTCCGTCAAGGCATTCCGGCTATACGTAAAACAACGATGGGGCATCAATTGGCCTTGGCTGTTGTGTTCGAATCGGGTTTCCAGTGTCTGGCAGATAAGGCTGAGTCTTATCTCTCATTGCCGGAACAGCCGAAACAGTTCCTGAAAGAAGTACCGGCTGCCTGGGATGAAAGCCGCTTGTTGGCAGGATATCCGGCGGATTACGCAGTTGTGGCGCGCCGTGTGGGCGACGTATGGTACATTGGCGGTATCAGTGGCAAGGAGGAGGAACGTGAAATAGAATTCACTTTGCCTGCGGAATGCCTCGATAAGTCGTTCACGATGATTACCGATGGAAAGGACAAGGATAGTTTTGGCTATATGCCTGTAGAGAAGACTGATGGGGCTGTGAAGGTGAAGGTTCTTCCGAATGGAGGGTTTGCCGGGATAATACGATAGCGAAGCCATTCAAAATTCATAATTGCGAAGCTCGAAGTACTTAATAATAATATCACTATAAAATCAAAAGAATGAAGAAGAGATTAATTTTAGTAGCATTAGCTCTGCTTACCCTACTGCCCGCCCGGGCGCAAATAGCCTGGGAACAAGTAGAACCCGGCGTATGGAAAGGAATTGTAGGTACACCGGAAGAATACTCCTTGCTGAGTGTAGCCGGCATAACCCCACGAAAAGAAGGCTTCACCCGTTTACCGGAAGTTACGCTCCCCGAACTGGCAAATGAAATTGTGGGCGCCATACAAGATGGCAAAACGAGCCTTCGCATTCCTCTACAGCGTAAGGAACAGGTCTATGGTTTCGGATTGAATTTCCAAACCGTACATCAGCGCGGAAAGATACTGAACCTGCATGTCGACCATTACGGCGGGCGTGACAACGGACGTACACATGCTCCCGTGCCGTTCTATATCTCAAGTCTGGGTTATGGAGTATTGATTAACTCTGCCCGTTATCTGACGGTATATGCAGGCAGCGGCGCACGCAAAGACAGCCCCAATGCACCTGTGGCAAAGGACCGTAACTTGGACAATACCTGGACATCAGCCCCTTATTCGGATGCAGTTTCCATTCTGATTCCTGCGCCGGGTACGGAGATTTACCTGTTTGCCGGACCTACCCCGATGGATGTTGTTCGCCGTTACAATCTGTTTTGTGGTGGCGGCACGTTGCCTCCGCGTTGGGGACTGGGCTTCACGCAACGTACCAAGAAACTGTATACCGCCGATGACGTGAAGAAAGAGGCGGATGAATTTGAACAGCGTGGCTTCCCGTTGGATTTTATAGGCTTGGAACCGGGCTGGCAAAGCAAGGCATACCCGTGTACGTTTGAGTGGGACGCCACCCGTTACCCCGACCCTGCCGGTTTTATAAACGAAATGCTCGACAAAGGCGTCCGCATTAACTTGTGGACAAATCCATACGTGTCTCCCGACTCTAAAATATATAAAGAAATGTATCCGGTGAGTGGTTCGCATACCGTATGGTGTGGCATTGTGCCCGATTTGGCAGGTGAAGAAGCCCGTAGAATATGGATGGACAAACTGGAACAGGAGCACATCAGCATTGGAGTCAGCGGTTATAAAGTGGACGAAGTAGACGGATACGACCGTTACCTCTGGCCCGATGTGGCAACTTTCCCCAGCGGGATAGCTGCCGAGCAGATGCGTCAGACTTATGGCTTGTGGGTACAGCGCACCACTGCCGAGTTGTACAGAAAACGTAACCAGCGTACCTTCGGACTGGTTCGTGCATCGAATGCCGGCGGAAGTTCTCTGCCTTATGTTATCTATAATGATTATTACAGTCATCAGGACTTCATCACGGCTTTGATTAACTCCGGTTTCAGTGGTGTATTGTGGACGCCGGAAGTACGCAGTTCCAAGTCGCCGGAAGATTGGTTGCGCCGTTTCCAGTCGGTTGTGTTCTCGCCGATGGCTATGATTAATGCATGGTCCAGCGGGACGAAACCCTGGACTTTCCCTGAAGTGGAAAACCAAATCAAGGAATACGCCCTGTTGCGTATGCAGATGATGCCATATTGGTATACGGAGTTTGCACGCTATCACTTTGACGGTGTACCGCCGTTCCGTGCCGTGAACCTGGAGCCGGGCTTTAATCCCGAAGCCGGGGTTGTGGCCAGACTGACGGATGCGAACCTGGATGATAATCCTTATCTGGAGGCTGTTTCAAAAGAAATCAAGGATCAGTATATGGCGGGTGAATACCTGTTGGTAGCTCCTATGTTTAAAGACCAAAAGGAGCGCACGGTGGTGTTGCCGAAAGGAAACTGGTATGACTTTTATACGGGTAAGTATGTGGGTAATGGCGAGAAGATTACGGTAGCTCCCGGTTTAGACCGCATTCCGGTATATGTGAAGGATGGTGCCATACTTCCGTTTATGGAAGCGCGCCTACATGCACCGAAGGCGGGTGAGAAGGTGAATCTCGAAATCAGGCATTACGGAAAGGCGGATGGCGCTTACCGTCTGTATGATGATGACGGTGAGACTTTCGATTATGAAAAGGGTGTCTATTCCTGGCGCGATATCAGAGTGGTGCGTGATAAGAAGGGTCAGTTGAAAGGTACAATCTCGAAGGCTGAAAAAGGTAAGCCGGATAATATTGCGAATGTTACCTGGAAGTTTATGACAGGTAATTAGTGGTTAGTGATTAGCAATTAGTGATTAGCAATTAGTGTTCAGTGAAGCTAATGATTAATAGAAGTATCTCTATTCTCCT
>NZ_DBDF01000192.1 GCF_002293435.1 Bacteroides sp. UBA939
TTTTAGACGCGGATAACGCGGATCTCTTTTTATCTTCCGGGCGGGCTAACATAGCGCAGCATTTAAAATTCCGCGTCATCCGCGTTATCCGCGTCTAAAAAATTATAGTATAAACTAATTATAATCATTCACTTAACATAATCAAGTTAACATTATGAGAAGCAAACTATTTTTCAGCAGCATCTTCCTGGCTGCATCCGTATCGTTGTCGGCACAGAAGAGTGCGACGATTACCGTTCGTGCCGACCAGGGCACACAAGTTATTCCCAAAGAAATCTATGGCCAGTTTGCCGAACACCTCGGCACCTGCATTTATGGCGGACTTTGGGTAGGCGAAAACTCTGATATACCTAATATTAAAGGTTACCGTACCGACGTATTCAATGCATTGAAAGACCTCCAGGTACCCGTTCTGCGCTGGCCGGGCGGTTGCTTTGCCGACGAATATCACTGGATGGACGGCATCGGCCCGAAAGAAAACCGCCCCAAAATGGTGAATACCAACTGGGGAGGAACGATTGAAGACAACAGCTTCGGTACGCACGAGTTCCTCAACCTGTGCGAAATGCTGGGCACCGAACCCTACATCAGCGGAAACGTAGGCAGCGGCACCGTAGAAGAACTGGCGAAATGGGTGGAATACATGACCTCCGAAGGAGACTCCCCAATGGCAAGACTCCGCCGCCAGAACGGACGCGACAAGGCATGGAAAGTGAAATACCTCGGCATAGGCAACGAAAGTTGGGGCTGCGGCGGAAGTATGCGACCCGAATATTACTCCGACCTGTACCGCCGTTACGCCACTTACTGCCGCAACTACGACGACAACCGGCTGTTCAAGATTGGCAGCGGAGCCAGCGACTACGATTACACTTGGACCAAAGTCCTGATGGAGCGCATAGGTACCGGCATGCACGGCGTTTCCCTCCACTACTACACAGTGACCGGCTGGAACGGCAGCAAAGGCGCAGCCACTCAGTTCAACAAAGACGACCATTACTGGACAATGGGCAAATGCCGTGAGATAGAAGATGTTATCCAAAAGCATTGCGCCATCATGGACGAATACGATAAAGACAAGCGCGTAGCCCTTATGCTCGACGAATGGGGCACATGGTGGGACGAAGAACCGGGCACTGTCCGCGGTCATCTTTATCAGCAAAACACGCTTCGCGACGCTTTTGTGGCTTCTCTGAGCTTCGATATTTTCCATAAATATACCGACCGTCTGAAGATGGCTAACATCGCACAGATAGTGAACGTGCTGCAATCCATGATTCTCACCCGGGACAAGGACATGGTGCTGACTCCCACTTACCATGTATTCAAAATGTACAAAGTGCACCAGGACGCCACTTACCTGCCGCTCGACCTGAACTGCGAAATCATCGACGTGCGCGACAACCGCAAAGTGCCCATGATAAGCGCCACGGCATCCAAAGACAAGAACGGCAAGATTCACGTTTCTATGTCCAACATTGATGCCGACAACGCACAGGAAATCACCATCAACCTGCCGGGCGTAGAGGCAAAGAAAGCCGTTGGCGAAATACTGACCGCTGCCAACCTCACCGACCACAACTCTTTTGAAAATCCTGATAATGTAAAATTAGCACCTTTCAAAGAGGCAAAAATCAATAAAGGAGTGCTGAAGATTAAACTACCCGCCAAGTCAATTGTTACTATTGAGTTACAGTAAATCAGGCGGAAAGACTTATTGTATTTCAGACAAGAAGCAGGCGGGATGAAGGATAAAAAAGGAGTGCTCTCTATGCTGTGAATTACGCATAAAGAGTTATCTTTGTCGCCGTCAAGATGGACATTTGTCGCCGTCAGAATGGACAGTGATACGTCGAACCGTTTACATGCAATATTCAATATATAATAATATCAATATGAACGACAACAAACTTATGAACCGTGCAGCGGACAACATCCGTATTCTTGCTGCTTCGATGGTTGAGAAAGCAAATTCCGGTCATCCCGGTGGCGCCATGGGTGGTGCCGATTTTGTGAACGTACTCTTCTCAGAGTTCCTGGTATACGACCCCGAGAACCCAGCATGGGAAGGCCGTGACCGCTTCTTCCTCGACCCGGGACACATGTCTCCGATGCTGTATTCTCAACTGGCGCTGGCAGGAAAGTTCACACTGGACGAACTGAAGGAATTCCGCCAATGGGAAAGCCCCACTCCGGGACATCCCGAACGCGATATCAACCGTGGCATCGAAAATACCTCAGGCCCGCTCGGTCAAGGCCATACATTTGCCGTAGGCGCAGCCATTGCCGCCAAGTTCATGAAAGCCCGCTTTGAGGAAGTAATGCCGCAGACCATCTACGCTTACATTTCCGACGGTGGCGTACAGGAGGAAATCTCCCAGGGAGCAGGCCGCATTGCAGGTACATTGGGACTGGACAACCTTATCATGTTCTACGATGCCAACGATATCCAGCTTTCTACCGAAACCAAGGACGTTACCATCGAAGATACCGCAAAGAAATACGAAGCCTGGGGATGGAAAGTTATCAAGATTGACGGTAACGACCCTGACGCCATCCGCAGCGCATTGAATGAAGCCAAAGCCGAGAACGAACGTCCGACCCTGATTATCGGTCATACCATCATGGGTAAAGGCGCCCGCAAGGCAGACGGCAGCAGCTACGAAGCCAACTGTGCCACTCACGGCGCTCCTCTGGGTGGTGACGCTTACGTTAACACGATTAAGAACCTCGGCGGCGACCCGGTGAATCCGTTCGTTATCTTCCCCGAAGTGGCGGAACTGTACGCAAAACGTGCCGCTGAGCTGAAGGAAATCATGGCCGTGAAGTACGCAGCCAAAGCCGAATGGGCTAAAGCTAATCCTGAAAAGGCAGCCAAGCTCGAATTGTTCTTCTCGGGCAAAGCGCCGCAAGTGAACTGGGCAGCCATTGAACAGAAAGCAGGTTCGGCTACGCGTGCAGCATCGGCTACCGTACTGAGCGCCCTCGCTACTCAAGTAGAGAACATGATTGTGGCTTCTGCCGACCTTTCAAACTCTGACAAGACGGACGGTTTCCTGAAAAAGACACATGCCTTCAAGAGTGGTGATTTCAGCGGTGCATTCTTCCAGGCGGGGGTTGCCGAACTGACGATGGCTTGCTGTTGTATCGGTATGGCGCTGCATGGTGGTGTGATTCCGGCTTGCGGAACATTCTTCGTGTTCTCCGATTATATGAAACCTGCCGTGCGTATGGCTGCGCTGATGGAATTACCCGTGAAGTTCATCTGGACGCACGATGCATTCCGCGTGGGCGAAGACGGTCCTACTCATGAACCGGTGGAACAGGAAGCTCAGATTCGCCTGATGGAGAAATTGAAGAATCACAAGGGACATAATTCGATGTTGGTTCTTCGTCCGGCAGATGCGGAGGAAACTACTGTGGCTTGGATGTTGGCGATGGAGAATACATCTACTCCTACAGGTTTGATTTTCTCTCGCCAGAATATTGCTAACCTGCCCGCAGGAAATGATTATTCACAGGCTGCCAAGGGTGCTTACATCGTGGCAGGCTCTGACGAGAACCCGAATGTGGTACTTGTAGCTTCCGGCTCGGAGGTATCTACATTGGTGGCAGGCACGGAGTTACTGCGTAAAGACGGCATAAAGGTACGCATCGTATCTGTTCCTTCCGAAGGTTTGTTCCGTAATCAGGTTCCGGGTTATCAGGAGGGCATTATTCCGGTAGGCGCCAAGGTATTCGGTTTGACTGCCGGCTTGCCTGTGACGTTGCAAGGTCTGGTAGGCGCTAATGGTAAAGTTTGGGGACTGGAATCATTCGGTTTCTCTGCTCCTTACACCGTGCTTGATGAGAAACTTGGCTTCACGGCTGAGAATGTTTACAAGCAGGTGAAGGCGATGCTATAATATTGCAGGGCAACTGCATCAAAGTTTTATTCGCAACGGATAAGCGATGAAGGAAATGAGGAGAATAGAGTAATCGAAGAGAAATCATAAACAAGACTATCTCTATTCTCCT
>NZ_DBDF01000071.1 GCF_002293435.1 Bacteroides sp. UBA939
GGAAAATAAAAAGAGATCCGTGTCATCCGCGTTATCTGCGTCTAAAAAATGATAGTATAAACTAATTATGAACATTGACTTATTTGAATTCAGTCAAAGCAAACATAGTGGCTGATTCTCTCCAAATCAGTTTCGGTGAACTCCTCATAAAGAGAAAAAGGTTTCAAACCGGTGATTTTACCTTTCTTTCTGCGATATTCTATAAAAGCTTTGGCCTGATAGAAATTGATATAAGGATGAGAACGTAATTGCTCTACATTGCTGCGATTCAAATTAATCCGATGCACTTCTTCCGGATTAATGCTGAACCAGGCGTGCAATTGTTGAGCGTCAAGGTTGATATCCTTCAGTTGTTCTATCTGATAGAAACCGCCTAAGCGTTGACGGTAACCGGTAATCAAACGGGCGATACCGCTTCCGATGCCCGGAACTTTTTTCAGTTCAGTAGTGTCTGCAAGGTTCAGGTTGATAACAGTGCCTGTTGTGTACTTCATACTTTCCGTACGCGGTGTTTCGGGCGTATATAGCTTCGGAGTATTGTATGCAGTGTCTTCAGGAGTGATATATATATAAGGTGAAAGAAGAGCGTATTGCTCTTCCGTCATTCCATATATCTTCTTGAAGTCTTCGCTTTTCCGGAACTTCCCGCCTTTTAACCGGTATTTCAGGATATTCTTAACCATCCAGGCCGGTAGTCCCAATTGCCTGAATGTTACTGAATCTGTTGCATTGGGATTGAATGTTTTCAGGATTACAGGAATCTTCTCTTCTTCATATCCGGTAGAAGTATATCTTCTTCTTTGAGGTCGTTCCGTCTCCTTTAAGGAAGCAATAAACTCTTCATATTCCTGCCGGGCTGCTACCTCTGCTATTGTATCAACCTCGGAGGTGCCGTCTTTATGCTGCCAAACGGATATAATATATCCTGAGAGAAAAATGATACCTATTATGGCTATTAGTATCAGGATACCCAGCTTTTCTCCCCGGGAAAAATAAAAGAAGTCTTTGAATAGCTTTTGCATTTCTACAGTTTCAAGAACCCCAGTTCTTTGATGAAGATAATTGCAATGGCTATCGGAGCTATGAACCTCAAAATAAATACCAGCAATTTGTAGAGCGGTATTTTTAATGTCCCGTTGTTGCTGACTTCTTCCCGGACTATCTTCTTATTTAGATACCAACCGGTGAAGACGGAAATACACAGACCACCTAACGGTAACATAATCTTGGCAGTGACATAGTCGAACAAATCGAATAAGGTCAACCCGAATAAAGTATAATCTTTGCCCACCCCGAGCGACAAAGAACATAATATGCCTAAGCAGATGCATCCGCCTGTAACTATACTTGCCGCCCGTTTCCGGCTTAAGCGGAATTCTTCATGCAGATAAGCGGTTACCACTTCGTGCATGGAAATGGTAGAAGTAAGCGCGGCAACAGCCAAAAGAACGTAGAACATTACTGAGAGCATGTATGCCAGCAGAGGTATTCCACTGAATGCCTGTTGAAATACATTGGGCAGTGTAATAAAGACAAGACTGGGGCCCGCATCCGGTTGAATGCCTACGGAGAATGCTGCAGGGAATATAATTAGTCCTGACAGTATGGCTACAAATGTATCAATGACACTTACGCTGAAAGCGGTTTTTGTCAGATTCGTGTCTTTTTTGAAGTACGACGCGTATGTGCAGAGGCATCCCATTCCCAGGCTTAAAGAGAAAAATGCCTGTCCCATCGCACTAAGGAACACATTGGCATTGACCTTACTCCAATCCGGTTTCAGCAGGAATTCCAAACCGGCGCCTGAACCGGGTAATGCAATGGAGCAGACTGCCAGTATGATTAACAGGATGAATAACATGGGCATCATGATTTTGGCAGACATTTCGATGCCTTTTTCCACTCCTTTCACTATAACGAAGTGCGTGGCGAGAAGAAAGAGTATCAACCAGATAACAGGTCGCCAGGAATTGGTGGAGAACGAATTGAAAGTATTGATATAGTCGGCGGTGGTTTTTCCGGCAAAGCTATTAGTAACGGCTTCGCTGATAAATTCCAGCGTCCAACCTGCCACAACGGAGTAATAACTTAAAATGAGAAAGCCTGCCAGTACCCCCATGCGTCCTACCCAACGCCATTGCGTACCAGGCGCGAGCCTCTGATAAGCTCCGGCAGTGTTGGCTTGTGAGTGCCGTCCGATGAGGAATTCGGACACCATAATGGGGATTCCTAATACGAATACACATCCTATATAAATAAGGATAAATGCGGCTCCGCCGTGGTTACCTGTCTCATAAGGAAATCGCCAGATATTACCCAGTCCGACCGCTGAACCTGCCGAAGCAAGGATAATGCCTAATTTACTTCCAAAGTTGGCTCTGTCATTTTTAGTCATAAAAGGTAGATATTTCTTTCATCTTGTTATTATTCCATGTCGGAATGTGCAAATATAGAAAATGTTCTGTACTTTTGCCTGCAAATCGTTTATAAATTGAACTATGCTATACTATATTAAGAAATATCCGGTATCGTTATTGATAATACTGACGGTGATTTATTTATCATTCTTTAAACCGCCTTCAACTGATCTGAACGATATTCCGAATATTGATAAGATTGCACACCTTTGTATGTATTTAGGCCTGTCTGGTATGTTGTGGCTGGAGTTTCTTCGGGCACACCGGAGAAATGATTCTCCCTTATGGCATGCATGGGTGGGAGCCTTTGTATGTCCTGTACTCTTCAGCGGTATAGTGGAATTGTTGCAACAATATTGCACAAGTTACCGCGGCGGCGACTGGTGGGACTTCACTGCAAATACAGCGGGAGCGCTTATTGCTTCGTTGACAAGTTACTATGTATTGCGTCCGTGGATGCGGAAGAGGAGTGATTATAAATAATCAACCACCGTATTCAGTTTAATCCCATTTGAGCCTTTGATAAGAATGGTTTTTCCGTGAGGCTTGTTTTGCTTCAGGGCGTCAATGACTGCCGCAGCATCCGGATAAACCGGGAAGTTATGTTTTGCTGCAGCAAACAGGTTGCCTACCAGCATTACATCTTTAAATCCATATTCCGCAAGGAGATTTGCAATCCTCTGATGTTCTTCCGGCCCGTCTTTTCCTAACTCTCTCATATCTCCCAGTATCAGCATCTTGTTTTCAACCTTCATAGTACGGAAGTTGGACAGCGAAGCCTGCATACTGGTGGGGTTGGCATTGTACGCATCAATAATCAGCGTATTGTCTGCGGTCTGTTTTAGCTGTGAACGATTGTTTTGTGGGGTATATTCTGCTAAAGCGGCATCTATTTTAGCCGGTTCTACATCAAAGAAACGGCCGGTGGTAACAGCAGCCAGCGCATTCGGGAGGTTATATTCGCCGATAAGTTGCGTCTGTACGTTGTGGCGTTCGCCGTCCTTGCCCGCTTTCCATTCAAAGGCCAGATAAGGGGAATTACCCGTCACATGTCCGTTGACATATAATCCGTCTTCGCTTCCGTAGGAAATCAGATTCAATCCTCCGGCAATCTCTTTCAGGTATGCATTGTCATGATGAATGAAGACTGTGGAATTTTTATGTTCGCGCAGGTAATCGTACAGCTCTCCTTTGGTCTTGATAACTCCTTCGAAAGAACTGAAGCCTTCTAAGTGCGCCTTGCCTACATTGGTAATGATACCGAAATTCGGTTCGGCTATGTCTACCAGTTCTTTGATGTCTCCGGGATGACTGGCACCCATCTCTATAATGCCTAATTCGTGTTCGGGCTTCAGGCGCAATAAGGTAAGAGGTACGCCAATATGGTTGTTCAGGTTACCTTGTGTGTAGAGCAAATTATACGACCGGGAAAGTACGGCGGCCATCAGTTCCTTGGTCGTTGTTTTTCCGTTGGTACCTGTGATTCCGATGATGCGTGTGCCTAACTGCCGGCGGTGGTAGTTGGCAAGTTGTTGTAACGTGCGCAGACAATTGTCTGTTAATAGATAGCGTGTATCTCCTGACGGGATGTATTCTGCTTCATCTACCACAGCATAAGCGCTTCCCGATTCCAATGCTTTGGCGGCAAAGGCGTTTCCATTGAAAGTATCACCTTTCAGGGCGATAAATAAAGAACCTTCGGGACAGTTGCGGCTATCGGTAGTCACTCCGGTGCATTCCTGGAACACCCGGTAAAGAGCATTTATATCCATACTTAACTTCTGCTTTAAGATATTGTTTTTCTGTTTTCTAAAAACATTGCAAACTTACATTAAATTGTTTACATTTGCAGGATAGAAATGAAAAAGAAACATTCATGGAAGCATTATCCCCTAAATATATCAATGTCAACGGTTCTTTGTTCGACCTTTCCACTCCCCGCATCATGGGGATTCTGAATGTAACCCCCGACTCTTTTTATTCCGGTTCGCGTATGCAAACCGAGGCTGAGATAACCGGCCGGATACACCGGATATTGGACGAAGGCGCTGATATGATAGATATCGGTGCATATTCCTCCCGCCCGAACGCGGAGCATGTTTCTTCGCATGGAGAGATGGAACGTTTACGTGTAGGATTGGAATTATTGCGTAAGATACATCCTGAAGCAATCGTCTCAGTCGATACTTTCCGCGCCGACGTTGCACGGATGTGTGTGGAAGAGTATGGAGTGGCGATTATCAATGATATAGCTGCCGGTGAAATGGATGCGGATATGTTTCGTACGGTTGCCGAACTGAATGTACCTTATATTATGATGCACATGCAGGGAACCCCGCAGAGCATGCAACAGCATCCGCATTATGATAATCTGCTGAAAGAGGTTTTTATGTATTTCGCCCTTAAAGTACAACAGTTGCGCAACCTCGGAGTGAAGGACATTATCCTTGACCCCGGTTTCGGATTCGGAAAAACCATAGAACATAACTATGAACTTCTGGCGCATTTGGAAGAGTTTCGTATTTTCGAACTGCCTTTGTTGGTGGGCGTTTCCCGTAAATCAATGATTTACCGTTTATTGGGAAATACACCTCATGAAGCATTGAACGGAACAACGGCGCTTAATACCATC
Source organism: Bacteroides sp. UBA939 (assembly GCF_002293435.1). Taxonomy (GTDB): domain Bacteria; phylum Bacteroidota; class Bacteroidia; order Bacteroidales; family Bacteroidaceae; genus Bacteroides. The sequence goes on from NZ_DBDF01000071.1 coordinate 5,050, forward strand.
AGTTTGATGAAAGGTGCTGATATCCTCCGGGTACATGATATCCGTGAAGCGGTGGAAACCGTGAAGCTTGTAGAGGCTATGCGGAGTAATACTAATAAGGTGATAGAATGATAAGGAAAGCCGCTTCATTCGTTAAATCATATAATTATAAACCATAAATCCTAAGATAACGTGTTTTTCTTTGAAGTAGGTATAAAAGATGTTATTGATGTCCTGTTGGTTGCTTTCTTGCTTTACTATACATACAAGCTAATGAAAGCGTCCGGTTCCATTAATGTGTTTACGGGTATCCTTATATTCATATTGATATGGCTGGTGGTGTCGCAGGTGTTGGAGATGAAGTTACTTGGTTCCATCTTTGACAAGTTGGTAAGTGTGGGAGTTCTTGCGCTTATCATTCTTTTCCAGGATGAGATAAGGCGTTTCCTGCTGACGCTTGGTTCGCACCGGCATGCCAGCGCATTGGTACGCTTTTTTACCGGGAATAAACAAGAGAGCATCAAGCATGATGAAATAATGCCGATTGTTATGGCGTGTATCAGCATGGGTAAACGGAAGATGGGGGCGCTGATTGTTATTGAGCATAATCTGCCTTTGGACGAAGTGGTGCGTACGGGTGAAATGATTAATGCGGATATTAATCAACGTCTGATAGAGAATATCTTCTTTAAAAACAGTCCGTTGCACGACGGGGCGATGGTTATTAGCAAGGGGCGTATAAAAGCGGTCGGTTGTATCTTGCCTGTATCCCATAATTTGGATATACCGAAGGAATTGGGTTTACGTCACCGGGCGGCAATGGGTATTTCACAGGGATCTGATGCACATGCCATTATTGTGTCCGAAGAAACCGGCTCTATTTCTGTTGCTTATGAAGGGCAATTCTACCTGCGTTTGAATGCGGAAGAGTTGGAAAGCCTGTTGACGAAAAAAAGTTAGCTCCGTATGTGACAAATTAAAGATAAATAACGTCTTATATAAATGAGAGTTTAGCGAATGCTTGAACACAGAGACACAGAGGCACAGCGTTTTTTCTCTCTGCGACGTAGTCGCCCTCTCTGTGTACTCTTTCAGGTTCTCTTCTTAAAAGAAAGATAAAACTCTGTGTCTCTGTGACTCTGTGCTCAAGCATAAATTCTCATTCATACTATAAGATAATTAAAGATGAGTACTTCGTATTATTAATTAATATAACAAAATGGATAGACGGAATTTCTTACGGATGGGGAGTCTGGCGGTATTAGGTTCGCTGGCTACCCCGTCGCTCGCCCTGCCGGATACGGTACGGGGAGCTTTAGGAGGAACGGATAACAAGTCTGCCGTAGCTGCGGCAATGAACCATTTCGGTGTAACAGAGGCAGACCTGAAGAAGGTACTGACTGCTGCACTTGAAAAAGGCGGAGATTATGCCGACCTCTATTTTGAACACTCTTTTAACAACGCAGTATCTCTGATGGACGGCAAGGTGAACAATTGCAGCTCGAATATCGACTTCGGTATGGGAGTGCGCGTGTTATCCGGCGACCAGAGCGGATATGCTTATGTGGAAGGCGTAACGTTGGAAGAAATGTTGCGTGCCGCACGTACGGCTGCCCGCATAGCATCTTCGGGAAAGGCAGGCAAGCCTGTTGCATTCAAGGAAAAGACCATCGAAAAGAGCCGCTACTCCGTGGTTACCCCGTGGGAAGAAGTCAGCCTGAAAGAAAAGATGCCTTACTTGCAGAAACTGAACGATAAAGTATTTGCGCTGGATAAACGGGTACGCAAAGTGCAGGCATCTTTGAGGGACAGTACCACTCATGTGTTATTCTGCAATTCGGAAGGCGTTACTTACTACGATTACCGCCCGATGGTTTCATACATGGCTTCCTGCGTTATGGAAGAAGGCGGGCGTATGGAGAACAATTACGCCACCCGTTCCTACCGCAAGGGTTTTGAGTTTATGACGGACGATATCATCGAAGTAATAGCCCGTGAGGTAGTGGATAACACAACGCTCCTGTTCAAGGCCATTAAACCCAAAGGCGGCGAACTTCCTGTAGTGATGGCATCCGGCGGTTCGGGCATCCTGTTGCACGAGGCTATCGGACATGCGTTCGAAGCAGACTTCAACCGTAAGAACATCTCTATTTTCTCTGACCAGTTGAATAAGAAGATATGCAACGAACACATCAGTGTGGTGGACGACGGTACTATTCCTTTCAACCGTGGTTCCGTTAATTTCGACGACGAAGGTGTGGAGGGTCAGAAGACTTACATCGTAAAGGATGGCGTATTGACAAGCTACCTGCACGACCGCATCAGTTCCAAGTATTACGGTGTAGCTCCTACCGGAAACGGACGTCGTGAAACGTTCCGCAATGTGCCTATCCCCCGTATGCGTGCCACGTATATGGAAGCCGGAAATACGAAGGAAGAAGATATCATATCTACTGTAAAGAACGGTATCTACGCGCAGCAGTTTACCAACGGACAGGTACAAATAGGCGCCGGCGACTTTACGTTCTTCGTGAAATTCGGTTATCTGATTGAAGACGGTAAGCTGACGCAGCCTATCAAAGATATTAATATTATCGGTAACGGGCCGAAAGCATTGGCGGACATCACCATGGTGGCGAGCAATGAACAGATTGACAACGGTACGTGGACATGCGGCAAGGACGGACAGTCTGCTCCGGTAACTTGCGGTATGCCATCGGCTTTAGTAAGTAAATTAACTGTAGGAGGAGAAAACTGATGATAACGGACAATAATAAAAAACTGGCTCAATGGGCGATGGATTTCGCTCTGAAGAATGGTTGCCAGGCAGCCAAGGTTACATTGTATGCCAATTCTAACACTTCTTTCGAACTGCGTGACGCCAAGATGGATCGCCTGCAACAGGCTTCCGAAAACGGTTTGGGAATCAATCTGTATGTAGACGGACGTTATGGCAATTACTCTACCAACCGTCTGGACAAGAAGGAACTTGAGACTTTTATCAAGAACGGTATCGACTCTACCCGCTACCTGGCTCAGGATGAATTCCGTGTATTGGCAGACCCTGCCCGCTATTATAAAGGCGGAAAGCCTGATTTGCAGTTGTTCGATGATAAAATCTTCGGTATCAACCCCGATGATAAGGTAGCCCTTGCCCGTGCCGCCGCCGAGGAGGCTATGGGTAAAGATGAGCGTATCATTTCCGTGGAGACTTCTTACGGTGACGGAGAAAGTGCTTCTTACCGGTTGATAAGCAATGGTTTCGAAGGTGAATCAAAATCTACCTGGTATTCGGTTTCTGCCAGTGTGGCAATCAAAGGTGAAGGCGAAACCCGTCCGTCGGACTATTGGAGCGAAAGCGCTTTGTTTTATGACAAGTTAGTCAAAACGAATGTCGGCTCTAAGGCGTTGGAACGTGTGTTGCGCAAGTTAGGGCAGAAGAAGGTGAAGTCCGGTAAATATACGATGGTCATTGACCCGATGAACTCCGGACGTATGTTGAGTCCTGTGCTGAGCGCTCTTAGTGGTTCTTCTTTGCAGCAAAAGAATTCTTTCCTGATTGATAAACTGGATCAGAAGATATTTTCCGATAAGCTGATGTTGATGGACGACCCGCATGTGATAGGTGCCAACGGCTCACGTTACTTCGACGCTGAGGGTGTGGCAACGGAGCGCCGGTCTATTATTGAGAACGGCGTGTTGAAGACTTATTTCTTCGATACGTACAGCGCCAAGAAGATGGGAGTAGAGCCTACTTTGAGCGGTCCGTCCCGTCTGGTGCTGACTCCGGGCAATAAAGACCTCAACGGATTGGTGGCTGATGTACAAAACGGTATCCTTGTGACCGGGCTTAACGGCGGTAACAGCAATAGCAATACGGGCGATTTCTCTTACGGCGTGGAAGGTTTCCTTATCGAGAACGGCAAATTGACGCAGCCTGTCAATGAAATGAACATCACCGGTAATTTCCTGACACTGTGGAACTCGTTGGTGGCTATCGGCAATGACCCACGTCCGGAACGTAGCTGGTTGATACCTTCATTGGTATTTGAAGGGGTTGACTTTAGCGGCCTGTAAAGCGTTTATTATAATAATAGACCTTTATATATTTTTCATCCGCAGATAACGCAGGATTACACAGATTCGGTTTTAGCTGAATCTGCGTAACCTGTGTCATCTGCGGATGAATGTTAGTAGACTTAAACTTTTAAAGTCCTTTTGGGAGAAAGCATTGAAAAGACTAAAAGGGTTGTAAATATCTTCGCAGTTTTCACTGAAATGATAGCCATCGTATTGATGTTTCCTTCTTTATCTTTGCCATAGAGCTTTTCCCAACTGTTCAGATAAAGATTCAACTGTTCCTGCAAATCTTCTATAGCAGTATATTTTGTTCTGCTGAAATCAATATGCAATATGGGATAAACAGTTCACTCCTGTTCCAACCGGTCTATTTCAAGGTCTTTGAACAATTCTTTCTTCCCGGAAAAGTATGCTTCTAATGTAGAGACAAGAAGGCTTTTCCCAAAACGACGCGGACGATTAAGGAAATAGACTTTATTGGTATTAGCCAATTGATAAACCAATGCAGTTTTATCAACATATATGTAATTACCATTGCGTAAATCCTCAAAGTTCTGTATACCGATAGGATATTTTCTCAATGTCTCTTTCATATAATTCCAATGTTTTTGTTTAAGACAACTTCCTTTCCCATAGCACAAAGATATGCAATGCATTCTACTATACAGCAAAAATAGAATAGATTTTGACTCATCAGCAGATTCCTCACATTTTCTTACCTGCATTATTCATAAGAGTCTCGTCATAAATGAGAATTTAGCGGTGGGAATGGGTATGCGGATGAAGCGGATGAACGCGGATTCTTCTCTTCTTAGTGAAAGAAATCAGAGAAGCT
>NZ_DBDF01000190.1 GCF_002293435.1 Bacteroides sp. UBA939
GTACCCGTAGGGGGAGGTGGTAGGCAAAAAGAGTTCCTTAGAGTTATGATTAATAGGTATTTTTTTTACCTACCACCTCCCCCCTTGCGGGGTACTCCTCCTCCCGGGAAGAGGAGAATAGAGATACTCTTGTTAATCACTAATCACTAAACACGAATCATTGCGAAGCTCTGCTTCGCTATATTATTATTTATAAAACTAAGCTCTTATTACTACTTAATTGATTTAACTGCTATTTTGTCTGCGAAAGTACTGATTTTGGGGCAAAATGTCATACATTTGCAGTTAAATAATAGTAACTTCAATCGTAAATCACTAAATCACAACTATCATGATGAACTGGAATACCCTTATCTCCGCCAAACGTTTCGGACTGGAAGAGTATCATGAAGAACGCATTGAAAACCGTTCCGAGTTTCAGCGTGACTATGATCGTCTGATATTTTCGGCTCCTTTCCGCCGTTTGCAAAACAAAACGCAGGTATTCCCTTTACCCGGCAGCGTATTCGTACACAATCGTCTGACACATAGTCTGGAAGTATCCTGCGTGGGCCGTTCATTAGGAAATGATGTTTCCAAAGCCCTTCTTGCCCGGCATCCGGAACTGCAAGATTCATTCCTGCCGGAAATAGGATCCATTGTTTCCGCCGCCTGTCTGGCACACGACTTGGGCAACCCGCCTTTCGGCCATTCCGGTGAACGCGCCATTTCCACCTACTTTTCAGAAGGGAAAGGACTGGCTCTGAAAGAGAAACAAGATAACGGGGAACAACTAACAGCCGCCCAATGGGAAGACCTCACTCACTTTGAAGGAAATGCCAATGCTTTCCGCCTCCTCACCCACCAATTTGAAGGCAGACGTAAAGGCGGGTTCGTTTTAACTTATTCCACACTTGCCGCTATCGTGAAATATCCTTTTTCGTCGAGCCTCGCCAACAAAAAGCCAAAATTCGGTTTCTTTACCACCGAAGAAGAGGGCTTCCGTCGCATTGCAGAAGAATTAGGCATGGAGCGTCTCAGCGATTCACCGTTGAAGTACGCCCGCCATCCTTTGGTATATCTGGTAGAGGCGGCCGACGATATCTGTTACCAGATGATGGACATAGAAGATGCGCATAAACTCAAAATCCTGACTACGCAAGAAACGCAGGACTTATTGCTCAGTTACTTCAGTGACGAACGCAAAGGCAGTCTCCGCCGCACGCTCGATATTGTCAGTGATGTCAACGAACAAATCGCTTATCTTCGATCATGCGTTATCGGGTTGCTAATCAAAGAATGCACCCAGGCCTTTCTTGCCAATGAAGAGAATATTCTGGCAGGGACTTTTGAAAAAAGCCTCATCGACCACATTTCCCAACGCCCGGCAGAAGCCTACCGGAAGAGCGCCAATATTTCTATAGAGAAGATTTACCGTTCGCGCGATGTACTTGATATCGAATTGGCAGGTTTCCGCATAATCAGCACCCTACTTGAGCTAATGATCGATGCTGTCCGGTCGCCCGGGAAAGCCTATTCACAATTGCTGATCAACCGGGTTTCCGACCAATATAACATAAAAGCGCCTGTACTCTACGAAAGAATACAGGCGGTATTGGATTATATCTCCGGCATGACTGATGTATTCGCCCTTGACCTGTACCGCAAGATAAACGGCAACAGCTTACCCGAAATCAGTTAGCCGGCACGATCAAACCTTCTTATCCCTGCTCGGATAGAAAATCTTATTCGCCCCGGAAGTCAATTTGCACGACTCCGGTTCATTCTCTATAAACGACTGAATGTGACGGACACGTTTCTCCGCCAGAATCTCATCAACAGCAATCAGAATACCGGTTTCTTCCACATCGCCAAAACCATAGTTAATGGCAGTGCCAAACATACGCATGGTTGGGCTTAAACTCATGTACGCATTCACCAACGGCGGAATGTTATAACCCAACTTGCGTATTTCCCTGTTCAATATCCTGTAGTCTTCCTTAAACGTTTCCATGCAGAACAATGTTGCCAGTTCTTTCTCGTCAGCCTCCATTTCCAACGGTTTCATTGGAGTAATCAGATTGTCCCTGTCTCCAAAATGTTTTTTCAGGAAGTAGAGAATCATATCACGCCCCTGCCTATGATAGCTCGGGTACATGGTTACCTTTCCAAAGAAATACTTCACATCAGGCATCACAACTGTCAATGCGCCCAAGCCATCCCACAAATTATCCAATGCAAACAGTCCTTTGCTTCCGGAGCGTGTAGACTGATATTCTACAGTAACAAACGAACGGCCTAACTCAATAGTGACAGGAAGAAACTCTTTCAGGAAATTCTCTGAGAAGTTGAACATGTGGGCCGTAGCCAGCATAGGTACCCCCTCGTCGTCAAACTGAACATCCGTGCCGAGTATATAACGGTAACCGCCTAATATCTCTTCCGCCTCTGGATTCCAGACAATGAGTTGCTTGTAAGAATTCTCCATTATATCGTATTCGTCGATATCCATTGATTTCCCTGTTCCTCCGCCTGCCATACGGAAAGCTATTTCGCGCAAGCGTCCTATCTCCTTCATTATATTTGGAGAATCCTGAGCAGTCACGATATAAATCTGATTATGACTCTTGTTCGTCATACGCAGACGCTTTTCTTCCGTCAGTTCCGCTTTCAGAAGCTCTTTGCTAATCGGCTCAATAACCGGTTCAACTATCAATCCCATAAAATCTTTCATACTTCTTATTAATGTCTTCTCCTTATTGACAATTGGCAATCCCTATATTTCCTGTTTCCTACTTTCACTGCTTAATCCATATACGACATCCTTTACGTATGCCGCCCATTCGGCAGGAGTTTTTGATTTATCAAAAGTCTGCCAGGGAATAGGCTTCCCTATCGTTACAGTAAACGTCTGATGACGATTCTTAAACATTTCATCTACCAGGTAAAGCATAGCTATATTAAACTTAATACCTAAAAATTTGCATGCGTTGGCTAAATTATAAAAAAAATCGGAATTACGCCCATCGAAATGAATAGGCACTACGTCACGTTGCGCCTGTACACTCTTTATTATAAAAGTTTTCTTCCATTCCAAATCGCGGATAATCCCGTTACGGCGACGCGAACACAAACCTGCCGGAAACAGAATTAATTGATTATCCGAAGCAAAACCGGCCTTGACCATCTGAGGAAAATCCTTCCCATGCTTACCTGTCTTATTAATAGGAATACAGAGTGGAGCCAATCCATGCAGGTTCATCAACAGGTCATTCACTAAATACTTCACCTTACCTTCATAAAATGTACCCAACACATACCCCAAAGCCACACCATCCTGTCCACCCAGCGGGTGATTAGAGACAAAAGTATAAAGACTCCCTTCCGGCAAATTTTCCTCTCCCTTCACCACAATACGGGCATCAAGAAAGTCCAAACTGGCTTTTAAGAAGTCTACGCCTACCTTATCCTTTGAGTCACTCAGGAAAACATTCAGCTCTTCCTGATGAACTATTCTTTTCAGATAAGAGACGACGAATTTAGGGATGTACTTATAATACTTCGGCGCCTTCTCCCTGAGCACCCTATCAATATCAATTAAAAACAAAGAGTCGTCTGCCATTTTTTTCGAAATGATTGCGCAAAATTAACGCATCTTTTTAATTATATGCAATAAATTGATAGAAAACTGCACCTGAAAACTATCAAAAGGCACCCAAAATTCATCAATTGATAGTTTTTGTACTAAACTATACCTGAAATACAACCATCGGAGTGTGATAACATTCGTAAAATTGCATCATCAAACCAACGGAATAAATAAATTAATAAAAAGATAATATTATGAACAGTATTACATTTCAGAAAGATTTAGTCGGAGTACAGGACGATTTATTACGCTTCGCGTACAAATTGACCTCCGATCGTGAAGAAGCTAATGACCTGCTTCAAGAGACCTCTTTAAAGGCATTAGATAATGAAGATAAATACGCTCCTGATACTAACTTCAAGGGATGGGTGTACACTATCATGCGTAACATCTTTATTAATAACTACCGCAAGATGGTGCGTGACCAGACTTTCGTTGATCAAACGGAGAACCTGTATCATCTCAATCTGCCGCAAGAATCCGGCTTCGAGAATACGGAAAGCACTTACGACCTGAAAGAAATGCGTCGCATCGTTAATTCGCTTCCACGCGAATACAAAGTGCCTTTCTCCATGCATATTTCCGGCTTCAAATACCGGGAAATCGCCGACAAGTTAGACTTGCCGCTCGGAACCGTTAAGAGCCGCATCTTCTTCACGCGCCAGAAGCTACAACAAGAATTAAAAGATTTCAGATAATACTTATACCTTAACGTAATTATATAAATATTCTCATAATTTTTAGAACCTAATAAAACGACAAGACAACAGTAAGGCGGGAAGCTTAGAAAAGCTTCCCGCCTTATTTTTTTGGCTAAAAAGGATTTCGATGACCACCTAAAAACTATCAAAACACCGCCCGAAAACTATCAAATCTACCCCATCACCCACTTCTCGATATTCCGCATCTTGGCGGAGAAGTTCACACCTATTTTGAATAGCTTCCGGGAATCATGTTCAAAAGGCCGGGCATAGTGCTTTTCGTTAATCTGTTGCAGGGCCTCTTCCGCAGTGCCGTCCAGTTTGAACTCCATAACATAGACGAACTTATCCGTCTGAAGAACCAGGTCAATGCGTCCGGCACTTGTATGATATTCCGCCTTGACGTAGAAACCTACCAATTTGAAGACGATAAAAAGGACATTCTGGTAGTGCAGTTCCAAGTCACGAATCAGTTCGTAAGGAGTATCGGCAAAGAAACCTTGCAGGCGGCGGAAGAAAGCGTCACAATCTCCTGCTTCTATCTCACGGATAAACTTCTTGATCCCAAAAGAAGAATCCCCCGTATTGGCATTTGCGTAGAAAGGAAGCAAGAATTTGGTGAACCCTTCTTCTACTTCGCGGTTAGGAAACCCCAAACGGTAAGAATCAAAACGTTCATCATAGCTTTTTATCGTGAGATAGCCACTCTGATAAATCACAGGAATAGGGTCGGTGTCGGCAGTGTCTATTCCTTCCAGTACACTACCCGGCGTTTCGTCAAGGGTGATATTCGCTAAGTTATAGTTATGTTTCTTCAGCAATTCTACCAGATAAGTGGGTGTTCCTGTGACAAACCAGTAACTGCCGAATTCATTCTTATCAAATGTATGAAGCAGGCTGAACGGATTATACATCCCGATGGAATTGCCTACAAAATGATAGCCATTGTAGCGTGCTTTCAGTTCAGAGCAAACTTTCTCGTAAGTCATATTCCGATTGTCTGCCAGCACATGCAGGTCTTCTTCCATATTATCGTGAATTTCCTGCTCTGTAATGCCGCAAAGTTCCACATAGCGTCTGTCCATCGAAATATCCTTCAGGTTATTCAAGTCACTGAACACACTTACTTTGCCGAATTTGGTCACGCCTGTCAGCATGGTGAATTTAATGTATCCGTCCATTGATTTCATTACACCATAAAATGCTTTCAGTATATTACGGTATGCTCCCTGCAAGGCATTATTGCCGATAGTCTGCAACATCGGCTTATCATATTCATCCACCAGAACTACCACCTGTCGCCCTGTCTTCTCGAACGCCTTTCGAATAACCTGGTAAAAACGTTCCTCCGGCGCACGATTCGAATAAGGAGAACCGTATTCTTGTTCCCAAATTTCCAGATGTTTGTTCAGTTCCTGCAACAATGCCTCTTCGTTATCATACTTACGTGCATTGAGATCCAAGTGCAATATAGGATATTTCGTCCAATCCTTCTCCAACTGCTCTATTGCTAATCCTTCGAAAAGTTCTTTCTTCCCTTGAAAGTAAGCTTCGAGCGTAGAAATCAGCAAACTCTTGCCAAAACGGCGGGGACGGCTGAGGAAATAATAGCTGCCCGCCTTCACCAGTCTATAAATCAAGGCGGTTTTATCGACATAGAAGCACCCCTCTCTGCGGAGTTTCTCAAAATTCTGAATACCGATGGGATAAAGTTTACTCATAATTGCAGCGTTTATAGTAAAAACATGTGCAAAGATAACCAAAACTAATTGATATTTTCCAAATTCTGTTGAATAAGGAGGAGTGTCCTTACCTTCTCCCTACCTTCTCCTTACCTGCTCCTTACCTGCTCCTTTGCAAATTCGGTTCTATAGACAAGGAGAAGGTCAGGAGTAGATAAGGTGCGGATATGTTTTTAATATCGCGGAACAACCTCGATTCCCCACCAGAAGAGCACTTCGGCATACGCTTCATTATCAATGAAATAAACAATAAACAGGGTGTTGAAAACTTATCGAAAACTTTTTTGTTAATTCTGGTGGGGGATTGTGGGGAAATGTGTATTTTTACAGTCTCTTATTATAGTAAGGTGTAATGATACGTTTTTTGGGAAACATAGAAGCGAAGACCGACGCAAAGGGACGTGTATTTATCCCCGCCGGTTTTCGGAGGCAACTACAATCTGCCTCCGAAGAGAAACTCGTGCTACGCAAAGACGTATTCCAGAACTGCCTCGTACTCTACCCCGAAAGCGTTTGGTTCAAAACGCAAAACCAGCTACGGAAGCGACTGAACAAGTGGAACGCAAAACACCAAGAAATCTTCCGGCAATTCGTGAGCGATGCCGAAATCATGATTCCCGACGGAAATGGACGTATCCTCCTGCCCAAACGCTACCTGCAAATGGCAGGCATACAGAGCGATGTGCGTTTCATCGGCGTGGATAATACCATAGAAATCTGGGCGAAGGAGAAAACCGAACAACCGTTTATGCCCCCCGAAGAATTCAGCAAAGCATTGCAGGAGGTTCTGGGAGACGAAGACGATTGGGGAAACGAATGGGAGGAAGACGGGGACGAATGATTAACGATTAGCGATTAGCGATTAAGGATGGATGAACAATTAACATATCATGTGCCGGTGCTACTGAAGCCGAGCGTGGACGGAATGAACATTCGTCCGGATGGAACGTATGTAGACGTTACATTCGGCGGAGGCGGACATTCGCGCGAGATTCTGTCGAGGCTGACAGGGGAAGGCTGCCTGTTAGGTTTCGACCAGGACGAAGACGCCGAACGGAACATCGTGGACAATCCTCATTTCATCTTTGTACGCAGCAATTTCCGCTACCTGTTCAACTTCCTGCGCTGGCACGACATCGAAGAGGTAGACGCGATACTTGCCGACCTGGGAGTTTCGTCACATCACTTTGACGACAGCGAACGCGGCTTCTCATTCCGGTTCGACGGAGCATTGGACATGCGCATGAACAAACGTGCCGGAAACACAGCGGCAGATATTATCAACACCTACGACGAGGAACGCCTGGCGGACATCTTCTACCTGTACGGCGAACTGAAAAACAGCCGCAAGCTGGCTTCCGTCATAGTCAAGGCTCGTGCCGCACAGAGAATAACAACCATCGGCGAATTCCTTGAAGTAATCAAACCGCTTTTCGGAAGGGAACGCGAGAAAAAAGAACTGGCAAAAGTATTCCAGGCTTTACGCATCGAAGTAAACCACGAGATGGATGCCCTGAAAGAAATGCTATACGCAGCAACCGAAGCCTTGAAGCCCGGCGGAAGACTGGTGGTGATAACCTACCACTCGCTGGAAGACCGCATGGTGAAGAACGTGATGAAAACCGGAAACGTGGAAGGAAAAACCGAAAAAGACTTTTTCGGGAACGTGCAGACACCATTCCGGTTGGTCAACAACAAAGTCATCGTACCGGATGAAGCCGAAATAGAACGGAATCCGAGATCCAGAAGCGCCAAGCTCAGAATAGCCGAGAAAAAGTGATGAACGGCGATCAGCGTTGAACAATTAGTGATTAGTGATAAACAATGAAGGAGATGGAAGAGAAACAAATCAAAGACAACAAAACGGGGAAAGCAGAAAAGGACAGGAAAACCAAAAAGCGCACCCCTCTGAAGAGCATCATCGGCGGCGACATATTGGCTACCGACTTCTTCCGCCGTCAGACCAAGTTACTTGCGCTGTTGGTGATACTGATATTGTTCTATATCCACAATCGCTATGTTTGCCAACAGCAAATGATAGAGATAGACAAACTGAAACAGGAACTGATTGACATTAAATACGACGCTCTCACCCGCAGCTCGGAGCTGATGGAACGGAGCCGCCAATCGCACATCGAAGAATATATCATCAAGAAAGGAAGCGATTTGCAGACACCCACCAACCCGCCTTATTTGATTAAATAGAGCGATAGCCGTCCGAAGTGACAGAAGAAACAAAATTCATAGTTAAACCGTTAAACCGTATATACACTTGGCAGTAAACAAGAAAAATATCATGACCCGCTATTTCTTTGTAGTCCTTGTTTTGGGATTACTGGGAATAGCAATCGTCGTTAAAGGCGCAATAATCATGTTCGCCGAACGGGGATACTGGCAAGATGTGGCCGACCGTTTCGTCAAAGAGAACGTGACAACCAAACCTAACCGTGGAAATATTCTTTCATCCGACGGCAAACTGATGGCGAGTTCCTTGCCGGAATACCGCATATACATGGACTTCCAAGCCGGTGGTTATACCAAAGATACCATGTTGGTGAACCATATCGACGAAATCTGTAAAGGATTACATAAAATATTCCCTGATAAAAGTGCGTCCTGGTTCAAAGAGCACTTACAAAAAGGACGCAAAGCGGGCAGCCGCAACTATTTGATTTATCCCAAGCGTATCTCATACATCCAGTACAAGGAAGCCAAACGACTTCCCGTTTTCAACCTGAACAAGTATAGGGGTGGCTTCCACGAACAGGTTTACAATCAACGCAAAAAGCCTTTCGGGTCACTGGCAGCACGCACGTTGGGCGACCTTTTTCCCGATACAGCCCAAGGGGCGAAGAACGGCATAGAGTTATCATTCGACACCCTGTTGAAGGGGCGGAACGGTATTGCTCACCGCCAGAAAGTGATGAATAAATACCTGGAAATTGTAGACATGCCTCCCGTGGACGGTTGCGATATCATTACCACACTGGATGTAAGTATGCAGGACATCTGCGAAAAAGCATTGGTGGACAAGCTGAAAGAAATCAATGCCAGCGTAGGTGTAGCCGTACTGATGGAAGTAAAAACCGGTGAAATAAAAGCCATCGTCAACATGACGAAAAGGGCGGACGGCAATTATTACGAAGATAAAAACAATGCCATCAGCGACATGATGGAGCCAGGCTCTACTTTTAAAACAGCCTCTATCATGGTAGCCCTCGAAGACGGTAAAATTACCCCGGACACGGAAGTGAATACCGGTAACGGCATCATGCCAATGTATGGCAGCACAATGAGAGACCACAACTGGCATCGCGGCGGCTATGGAAAGATAGACGTAACCCGCATCATGGAAGTTTCGTCCAATGTCGGCGTATCTTCCCTCATTGACAAGTACTACAAAGACAATCCGCAGAAGTATGTGGACGGGTTGAAACGCATGAGCATAGACCAGGGACTGAATCTACAGATTTCCGGTGAAGGGAAACCCAACATCAAAGGGCCGAAAGAAAGATACTTTGCCAAAACCACTCTTCCATGGATGAGCATCGGTTACGAGACACAAGTTCCGCCGCTCAACATTCTGACTTTTTACAATGCCATTGCCAACGACGGCGTAATGATACGCCCCAAGTTTGTGAAAGCAGCGGTAAAAGACGGTGAGGTAATAAAGGAATTTCCCACGGAAGTAATCAATCCTAAAATATGTTCCGACCGCACATTGACTCAAATCCGCGAAATCCTCGGGAAAGTTGTATCACGAGGATTGGCTAAACCCGCTGGGAGCAAGCAGTTTGCCGTAGCAGGCAAAACGGGTACGGCACAGATATCCCAGGGTGCTGCGGGCTACAAGTCGGGACGGGTCAGCTATCTGGTAAGTTTCTGCGGTTACTTTCCCGCCGAAGACCCGCAATACAGTTGCATCGTCTCCATCCAAAAACCGGGGCTTCCGGCTTCGGGTGGTTTAATGGCAGGCAGTGTATTCGGTAAGATTGCCGAAAGGGTATATGCGAAAAACCTGCGGTTTGACATCCGTAATGCGATTGACAGCACTTCCAACATCATCCCTGCTGTGAAGGCGGGAGAAATGGGCGAAGCGTTGCAGGTTCTGAACAGCCTGGACGTGCCTGTACAGAAACAGTTCTCTTCCCGCAAAGGGAAAGAGGTATGGGGGCATTCCCAACAATCGGCCGACGCGATTATTCTGCAAGGCAAGGAGGGAACAAATTCAAATACGGTTCCCAATGTCATAGGGATGGGTGCAAAAGATGCCGTTTATCTGCTGGAAAGCAAAGGATTAAAGGCAAGATTAAACGGAACAGGGAAAGTCAGAAGCCAGTCGGTGCCGGGTGGTAACCGCATTGCGAAAGGACAAACGGTAATGTTACAGTTAAAATGAGAAAGGCATGAAATTAAATGAATTACTAAAGGCGATACAACCGGTAGAAGCTATCGGAAGTACGGAAGCGGAGATAACCGGAGTAAACATTGACTCCCGTCTGGTGCAAGCCGGACATCTGTTTATGGCTATGCGCGGCACTCAAACGGATGGACATGCCTATATTCAGGCTGCCATCGAGAAGGGCGCCATTGCCATACTCTGCGAAGATATACCGGAGGAAATGAAAGCGGGCATCACCTACATCCGGGTGAAAGACAGCGAAGACGCCGTCGGCAAAATAGCCACTACCTTTTATGATGACCCTACTTCCAAGATGGAACTGGTAGGCGTGACGGGAACAAACGGGAAAACAACCATTGCTACCTTATTATATGATACATTCCGTTACTTCGGTTACAAAGTAGGATTGATTTCTACCGTCTGCAATTATATAGACGACCAGGCTGTTCCCACCGAGCATACCACCCCCGACCCTATTACGCTTAACCGGTTGCTGGGACAAATGGCGGATGCCGGATGCAAGTACGCCTTTATGGAGGTTAGCTCCCATTCCATAGCCCAGAAGCGTATCAGCGGATTGCGTTTTGCAGGAGGCATCTTCACCAACCTGACGCGCGACCATCTGGATTATCACAAAACAGTGGAGAATTACCTCAAAGCCAAGAAGAAATTCTTCGATGATATGCCCAGGAATGCATTCAGTTTAACGAATCTGGACGACAAGAACGGGCTTGTTATGACACAGAATACGCGCTCCAAAACATATACTTACTCGCTGCGTAGCCTCAGCGACTTTAAGGGCAAAATAGTGGAGTCGCATTTTGAGGGAATGTTGCTCGACTTCAACAACCACGAACTGGCTGTACGTTTCATCGGGCGCTTCAATGCATCAAACCTGTTAGCCGTATTCGGCGCAGCCGTATTACTCGGCAAGAAAGAGGAAGATGTACTGGTGGCATTAAGCACCCTGCATCCGGTAGCCGGGCGATTCAACGCCATTCGTTCCCCGAAAGGCTTCACTGCAATTGTGGACTATGCCCACACTCCGGACGCTCTTATCAATGTGTTAAATGCAATTCACGGCGTTCTGGAGGGAAAAGGCAAAGTAATCACGGTGGTAGGCGCCGGCGGTAACCGCGATAAAGGCAAGCGCCCCATCATGGCGAAAGAGGCCGCCAAGGCAAGTGACCGGGTCATTATCACATCCGACAATCCGCGTTTTGAGGAACCGCAAGATATCATCAACGATATGATTGCCGGTCTGGATAAAGAAGATATGCAGAAAACCATCTGCATAACCGACCGTCGCGAAGCTATCAAGACGGCATGTATGTTTGCCCGGCCGGGCGATGTTATCCTCGTAGCCGGAAAAGGCCATGAGAACTATCAGGAAATCAAGGGTGTGAAACATCATTTTGATGATAAAGAGGAATTGAAAGCAATTATGAATTGAGAATTATGAATTATGAATTACCATGCGCCACACAACTTCCATTGCCCTCCGCATTCACAATTCATAATTCATAATTCATAATTAAAGAAGACATGTTATATTACTTATTTCATTGGTTAGAAAAGTACGACATTCCCGGTGCGGGTATGTTTGGATACACATCTTTTCGCGCATTGATGGCGATTATTCTGGCATTGCTTATCTCAAGTATCTGGGGTGACCGTTTTATCAATCTGCTGAAACGGAAACAGATTACGGAGACACAACGTGACGCCAATATCGATCCGTTTGGCGTGGACAAGGTGGGCGTGCCAAGTATGGGCGGTATTATCATCATTGTAGCCATACTGATACCTTGCCTGCTGCTGGGGAAATTGCACAATATATACATGGTATTGATGCTGATTACCACGGTATGGCTGGGGACTTTGGGTTTTGCGGACGACTATATAAAAATATTCAAAAAGGATAAAGAAGGCCTGCACGGCAAGTCTAAAATCATCGGGCAGGTAGGTTTAGGACTGATTGTGGGATTGACACTCTACCTCAGCCCGCAAGTGGTGATCCGTGAGAATATCGAGGTACACAAACCCGGGCAGCAAATGGAAGTGGTGCATGACAATCATAATATCAAGTCCACAAAGACAACAATCCCATTTTTCAAAGGTAACAACCTCGACTATGCGGATTTTGTAAGCTTTATGGGAGAACATGCTCAAACGGCCGGATGGATTCTGTTTGTTATCATCACCATTTTTGTGGTAACAGCCGTTAGCAATGGTGCCAATCTGAATGACGGAATGGACGGAATGGCGGCGGGGAACTCTGCGATTATAGGACTCACATTAGGTATTCTGGCGTATGTATCGAGTCATATAGAGTTTGCCGGTTACCTGAATATCATGTATATTCCCGGTTCGGAAGAACTGGTTATCTTCATCTGCGCTTTTATTGGTGCACTGATTGGTTTCCTGTGGTACAATGCCTATCCCGCCCAGGTATTCATGGGCGATACGGGTAGCTTGACCATTGGTGGTATTATCGCAGTATTCGCCATCATTATACACAAAGAATTGCTGATACCTATTCTTTGCGGCATATTCCTGGTTGAGAACCTGTCCGTTATTCTACAACGGTTCTATTACAAAATCGGGAAGCGGAAGGGAGTGAAACAGAGATTGTTCAAGCGCACCCCTATTCACGACCATTTCCGTACATCCATGAGTCTGGTTGAACCGGGCAGTACGGTGAAGTTTATGAAGCCGACCCAATTGTTTCATGAGTCCAAAATCACAGTGCGTTTCTGGATTGTAACAATTGTACTGGCGGCAATAACGATTATAACGCTAAAAATTAGATAGTCCGTAACAAAACATGAGCAGAATTGTAGTATTAGGAGCCGGCGAAAGCGGTACAGGTGCCGCCATACTCGCCAAAGTGAAAGGTTTCGACACGTTCGTTTCCGACATGTCTGTCATTAAAGACAAATACAAGGAATTGTTGGATAAGTACGGTATTGCCTGGGAAGAGGGGCAGCATACCGAAGGACTGATTCTGAGCGCAGACGAAGTAGTGAAAAGCCCCGGCATACCGAATGACGCTCCGATGATACTGAAGTTGAAAGAGCAAGGTACGCCTGTTATCTCCGAAATAGAATTCGCAGGACGCTATACCGATGCGAAGATGGTATGTATTACCGGCTCAAACGGCAAGACCACTACCACTTCACTTATTTATCATATTTTCAAGAGTGCGGGTCTGAACGTGGGACTGGCAGGTAATATCGGCAACAGTCTGGCGTTGCAGGTCGCTACGGAGCAGCACGATTACTATGTGATAGAGCTAAGCTCTTTCCAATTAGACAATATGTATAACTTTCGCGCCAACATAGCCGTACTGATGAATATCACGCCAGACCATCTGGACCGGTATGACCATTGCATGCAGAAATATGTGGATGCCAAGTTCCGTATTACGCAGAACCAGACACCGGAAGATGCTTTCATCTTCTGGAACGACGACCCTATCATCAAGCGCGAATTGGATAAGCACGGACTGAAGGCGCATCTGTATCCGTTCTCCTCCGTAAAAGAGAATGGAGCGATAGCTTACGTGGAAGACGGCGAAGTAGAAATTAACGAACCCATCGCCTTCAACATGGAACAGGAGAAGCTGGCGTTACAGGGAACTCACAACTTATACAATTCTCTCGCCGCAGGAATATCAGCAAACCTCGCAGGAATAGAGAAAGGATACATCCGCAAAGCGTTGTCCGACTTCAAAGGGGTTGAGCACCGGCTGGAGAAAGTAGCCACCGTACGCGGTGTGGTATTTATCAATGACTCTAAAGCTACCAATGTTAATTCTTGCTGGTATGCTTTGCAGAGCATGAAGACAAAAGTAGTACTTATTCTTGGCGGCAAGGATAAAGGTAATGATTATACGGAAATAGAAGAGTTGGTACGTGAAAAGTGCTCAGCCCTGGTTTACCTGGGGTTGCACAACGAGAAACTGCACGATTTCTTCGACTCTATGGGATTGCCTGTTGCTGATGTACAAACCGGGATGAAAGATGCCGTGGATGCAGCCTTCAAGCTGGCGCAAAAAGGTGAAACGGTTTTATTGAGTCCTTGCTGTGCAAGTTTCGACTTATTTAAAAGTTACGAAGATCGCGGAGAGCAATTCAAAGCGTATGTAAGAGCATTATAAGAATGGATTTATTAAGAAGCATATTCAAAGGTGATAAGGTAATCTGGATAATCTTCCTTTTCCTTTGTCTCATCTCTATTATAGAGGTGTTCAGCGCTGCGTCTACACTGACATACAAAAGCGGTGATCACTGGGAGCCGATTACACAACACAGTATTCTCCTGATGGTGGGCGTTGTCATTGTAGTATTGGTGCACAACATACCCTATAAATGGTTTCAGGTGTTCCCGGTATTTCTGCTTCCTCTTTCCATCTGTTTGCTTGCCTTTGTCATGATCATGGGGATTATTACCGGCGACCGCATAAATGGAGCTGCCCGTTGGATGACATTCATGGGCATTCAGTTTCAACCGTCGGAGATAGCTAAAATGGCTGTTATTATCGTCACTGCTTTTATCCTCTCGAAGGGACAGGACGAAAACGGAGCAAGCCCGAAAGCCTTTAAACGCATTATGATTATCACTTGCATTGTTTGCGGACTTATTCTGCCTGAGAATTACTCTACGGGAATGTTGCTTTTCTGTACAGTCTATCTGATGATGTTTATCGGACGGGTACCTGCCCGCAAGCTATTGATACTGGGGGGAGGTCTGCTGGCTTTCGCCGCAGTCTTTGTCGCATTCCTGCTGGCTACCCCAAACGAAACTCTTGAGAGAATTCCTATGGGGCATCGCCTGACAACGGTCAAGGCGCGCATTACGGATTTCACAAATAACAATGAAATACCTGCCGCCAAGTACGACATAGACGAAAACGCCCAGGTGGCGCACGCACGTATTGCCGTAGCCACAAGCCATATTGTCGGCAAAGGACCGGGCAATTCCGTGCAGCGGGATTTCCTGAGCCAGGCATTCTCCGACTTCATTTATGCCATCATCGTTGAAGAGTTGGGACTGGTAGGCGGGATAATCGTTGTGTTCCTTTATATTTGTCTTCTGGTGCGTGTAGGACGCATTGCCAGGAAGTGTAACCGTACTTTCCCCGCTTTCCTTATTACCGGAATAGCGTTGTTGCTTGTCACGCAGGCGTTGTTCAACATGATGGTTGCCGTTGGCTTGGCGCCCGTCACCGGGCAACCGCTTCCGCTCATCAGCAAAGGTGGAACATCTACTTTTATCAATTGCGCCTACATCGGAATGATATTGAGCGTAAGCCTTTACACCGCGAGGCTGGAGGAACAGCAAGCGCACGATGCACAGATACCTATGCAGATAGAAACGGATCCCGGAGAAGAGAGCAGCGATGTGCAAACAGCTACCGAACCAACTGCCAAGGCACTGAACAGCGATGCGGAATTTGAATAAACAGATAGTAGTAAAAGCATAAATATGGAAACAAAAAATAACGCCCTGCGTGTCATTATCAGTGGTGGAGGTACAGGAGGACATATATTCCCGGCAGTATCTATCGCCAATGCCATCAAGGAACTGCGCCCGGATGCGGAAGTACTTTTTGTTGGCGCAGAAGGACGAATGGAAATGCAGCGTGTGCCGGATGCAGGGTATAGAATCATAGGTTTACCTGTAGCAGGTTTTGACCGTAAACGTTTATGGAAGAATTTCGCGGTACTTATAAAATTAGTGCGTAGCCAATGGAAAGCTCGTCGCATTCTTAAGGAATTTAAACCGCAGGTAGCGGTAGGCGTAGGCGGCTATGCCAGCGGCCCTACACTGAAAATGGCAGGCGCAATGGGAATACCTACCCTGATACAGGAACAGAACTCTTATGCGGGGGTTACAAACAAACTGCTCGCCCGGAAGGCAGGCAAGATTTGTGTAGCGTATGAAGGCATGGAGAAGTTCTTCCCGGCGGATAAGATTATTATGACAGGAAATCCTGTACGCCAGAACCTGTTGGCAGGCAAACAAACCCGCGAAGAAGCTATTCTTTCTTTCGGTTTTAATCCGGAGAAGAAAACGATATTGATATTGGGTGGCAGCCTTGGCGCGCGCACCATCAACCGGACATTGGTGGCTGCATTGGATACCATAAGAGCGCAGGGTGATGTACAGTTCATCTGGCAGACCGGAAAGATATATATTCAGCAAGTTAAGGATGCCATCACTACCGTAACGGGTGAGGCAATACGCAATACGCAGGTTCCCGGTATCCCGAATTTGTATGTGACGGATTTCATCAAAGACATGGCAAGCGCCTATACAGCTGCCGACTTGGTTATTTCGCGTGCGGGAGCAGGTTCTATTTCTGAATTTTGCCTGTTACGGAAGCCTGTTATCCTGGTACCTTCTCCCAATGTAGCGGAAGACCACCAGACCAAGAATGCGTTGGCATTGGTAAACAAGGATGCCGCCATTTATGTGAAGGATGCGGATGCAATGGAGAGACTTGTACCTGTGGCGCTTGAAACAGTTACCGATACCGGAAGGTTAGAGGCTTTGAGCAATAACATTGCAAAACTGGCGCTACCGGATTCAGCGATTATTATTGCAAGGGAGGTGTTGAAACTGATAGATAAACTATAGCAACTCAATTCCCCTCCTCCCGGGAGGTTGCTCTCCCCCCCGATAACGGGGAAACCGGAGGAGGTTGGTGCCATATTATTTGACCTACCACCTCCCCCTTTCAGGGTTCTCCTCCTCCCAGGAGGAGGNNTACCTTAGTGAAAGAAATCAGAGAATCTGTCAGCGAAGCCAAGTGAGTTACTATTAAAATAGAAAAATATGAATATAGAAAACATCAAATCTGTATATTTCGTCGGTGCCGGCGGTATCGGCATGAGTGCACTTGTCCGCTATTTCCTCTTCAAAGGAAAGGTAGTGGCCGGTTACGACCGCACCCCTTCCCTATTGACTGAAACACTGATTGCTGAAGGCGCACAAATACATTACGAAGAGAATGTAGACTTTATACCTGAGACTTGCAAGGATAAAGAGACGACTTTAGTAATATACACGCCGGCGGTTCCACAAAACCATGCCGAACTTATGTACTTCCGCAACAATGGCTTCGAGATACAAAAACGTGCGCAGGTTTTAGGCACAATCACATACAGCAGTAAAGGTCTGTGCGTAGCGGGAACACACGGAAAGACAACCACCAGCACAATGGCGGCACATTTGCTTCATCAGTCACAGGTGGGTTGTACCGCATTTCTCGGGGGAATATCGAAGAATTATGGTACTAATCTCTTATTGTCACAATCCAGCCCTTATACAGTAATCGAAGCGGATGAATTTGACCGTTCATTTCATTGGCTGTCCCCTTATATGAGTGTAATCACCGCCACAGATCCCGATCACCTTGACATCTACGGGACGGTAGAAGCATATCTGGAGAGTTTTCGCCATTATACTACACTGATACAACCCGGCGGCGCATTAATTATCCACAAGGATATTACGCTGCAACCGGATGTAAAACCCGGTGTGAAGGTATATACCTACGCCCGCACCGAAGGAGACTTCCATGCAGAGAATATCCGCATCGGAAATGGTGAAATCTTTATTGATTTCATCGCTCCGGACACACGCATCAACGATATCCGGTTAGGAGTACCTGTCAGCATAAATATTGAGAATGGGGTAGCGGCTATGGCGCTTGCCCATCTTAACGGGGCAACAGATGAAGAAATCAAGCGTGGCATGGCGAGTTTCCGTGGTGTAGACCGCCGTTTTGATTTCAAGATCAAAACAGATCAGGTAGTGTTCCTGAGCGACTATGCCCACCATCCTGCAGAGATTGCGCAAAGCGTGAAGTCTATCCGTGATTTATATCAGGACACAAAGATTACGGCTATCTTTCAGCCGCACCTTTATACGCGTACTCGTGACTTTTACAAAGAGTTCGCAGATAGCTTGTCGTTACTTGATGAAGTTATTCTCACGGAAATCTATCCGGCACGCGAACAGCCCATTCCGGGAGTCACCAGCAAGCTGATATATGACAACCTGCGTCCGGGCATCGAGAAATGTATATGTGAAAAGGAAGAGATATTGAACCTCCTCGCCCGGAAACACATTGAAGTACTGATTACCTTAGGTGCGGGAGACATAGATAACTATGTGCCCGAAATCACAAAACTTCTTGAAGAAAGAACATCGGATTGAAATAATGTCGCCGATAACGTAAACTGTAAATCATAAATAACCCAATGTTAAAGAGAATTCTATTGTTCATCGTCCTGCTGCTCATCATTGCCTATATAGTGGCAGCTATCACGGTTTTCAACCGGAAGCCTGCCGGTCAGGTATGTAGTGACATGGAATTGGTTATTAAAGATGAGGTCTATGCCGGCTTTATCACTCAAAAGGAAGTTGCGGACATACTGAAGAAAAAAGGCATTTATCCGGTTGGTAAACCAATGAACCGTATTCGCAGCAAAACATTGGAACAGGAACTTGCCAAACATCCCCTCATCGATCAGGTGGAATGTTACAAAACGCCCAGTGGAAAGCTTTGCGTGAAAGTCAGCCAGAGGATTCCCATTCTCAGAGTAATGAGCGCAAACGGTGATAATTACTACTTGGACAATAAAGGTGCCGTAATGCCGCCCGACGCAAAGTGTGTGGCTCACCTTGCCGTAGTGACCGGAAAGGTAGAAAAGTCATTCGCTATGACTGATTTATATAAGTTTGCTGTATTTTTGCAGAAGAATAAGTTTTGGGACATGCAAATTGAACAGATACATGTGTTATCGGGCAACAATGTAGAATTAGTGCCGCGCGTAGGAGACCACATTATCTATCTCGGCAAATTAAACGACTTCGAGCGTAAACTTGAGAGAGTGAAAATATTCTATGAGAAAGGATTAAATAAGGTAGGGTGGAACAAATACTCCCGTATCAACGTTGAATTCAGTAACCAGATTATTTGCACTAAACGTGAAATCTAAAAAGAATAGTTAATATAAAGAATACATCTATGGCAACAACAGAATTTATCGTCGCTATTGAGTTGGGTTCTTCCAAGATTTCCGGCCTTGCAGGAAAGAAGAACAGTGACGGAAGCATACAAGTGCTGGCCTATGCACATGAGGATGCCACTTCCTTTATCCACAAAGGTGTCATTTATAACATTGACAAGACCGCGCAGGCAGTGACTTCTATCATCAACAAGCTGGAAGGCCAGTTGCACAGCTCCATTGCCAAAGTATATGTAGGCATTGGCGGACAATCATTGCGTACCGTGAAGAATGTGGTGAGCCGCGTACTGGAACAAGAAGGGATCATCTCGCAAGAATTGGTAGACGCTATCAGCGACGAGAATCTCGAAACTCCTTTAGTGGATATGAATATATTGGATGTAGCCCCGCAGGAATATAAAATAGACAACAGCCTGCAGGCAGACCCGGTAGGCGTAGCCGGAAAACGTATCACCGGACAGTTCCTGAATATTGTGGCTCGCACTTCCCTTAAAAAGAATCTGGAACATAGCTTTGAGCAAGCCAAAGTGGAAACCGCCGACCTGCTTATTGCTCCGGTAGCCCTTGCGAATGCCGTACTGACAGAAGGCGAGATGCGTTCGGGATGTGCTTTGGTTGACTTCGGGGCGGATACTACTACCGTATCGGTATATAAAAATAATATTCTCCGCTTCCTCAGCGTATTGCCGTTGGGTGGTAATAACATAACCCGCGACATTGCTTCCCTGCAAATGGAAGAAAGCGAAGCCGAACAACTGAAACTGAAATATGGCGATATGCTTTATGAGGAAGAAGGGACGGATACACCGGCTGTTTGTACGCTTGAAGATGGTCGCAACATTGAACTCAACGTACTGAACAACATTATTGAAGCCCGCGCCGAGGAGATTCTTACCAACGTATGGAGCCAACTGCAATTGTCGGGATACGAAGACAAACTGTTGTCCGGTGTCGTCTTCACAGGAGGAGGAGCCAATTTGAAGAATCTGGAAGAGGTTTTCCGTAAACGCAGCAAGATGGACAAAGTGAAGACTACCAGGTTTGTCCACAATACGATTCATGGTTTCGGCGATATATTGAAGAAAGACGGCATGCAAAACACGTTGTTAGGATTACTCGCCGCAGGAAATGAAAACTGCTGCCTGCAGGAAGCAAAGCCTGCCGCAACTGCCACCACTGCGACTGCTGCTCCGGCTTCGACGAAACCTACCGATATGTTTGACGATGATGAAGCTCTGAAAGAACAAGCTGCCGCCGCCCGCGCTGCCAAGGCTCAACGTGAAAAAGAAGAGAAAGAGCGCAAGGAGAGAGAAAGAAAAGAAAAAGAAGAGAAGAAAAAGAAGAAAGAAGGCCCCAACTGGTTTGAAAAGACCTTCAACAAACTTTCTAATGAGATATTTTCGGATGATGACTTGAAATAATTAAAATCCTATTAATCATGGACGATATAGTAGAATTCGATTTCCCGACAGACTCGCCAAAGATTATCAAGGTAATCGGCGTAGGCGGAGGTGGAGGTAATGCCGTAAACCACATGTACCGGGAAGGTATACATGATGTGACGTTCGTACTGTGTAACACCGATAACCAGGCGTTGAAACAGTCTCCCGTCCCTGTGAAACTGCAATTGGGACGCTCTATCACTGAAGGGCTGGGTGCAGGGAATCGTCCCGAACGCGCCCGCGAAGCCGCTGAAGAAAGTAGCAAAGAGATAAAATCTCTGTTGAGCGATGGTACGAAGATGGTATTCATCACTGCCGGAATGGGTGGAGGAACCGGTACGGGCGCTGCTCCTGTCATTGCCCGCATTGCCAAGGAAATGGACATCCTGACTGTTGGTATTGTTACCATTCCTTTCATTTTCGAAGGTGAAAAGAAGATTATCCAGGCATTGGATGGAGTGGAACGTATTGCCCAACATGTAGATGCGTTGCTGGTTATCAATAACGAGCGTCTGCGCGAAATATATTCCGACCTTACTTTCATAAATGCTTTCGGCAAGGCGGACGATACATTGTCAATCGCTGCAAAAAGTATTGCTGAAATCATCACCATGCGCGGAACGGTCAACCTTGACTTTGCCGATGTGAAGACCATTCTCAAAGACGGTGGCGTAGCTATTATGAGTACCGGCTTCGGCGAAGGTGAAAGTCGTGTGACAAAGGCCATTGACGATGCCTTGCATTCACCGCTACTGAACAACAATGATATTTTCAATGCGAAGAAAGTAATGCTGAATGTATCGTTCTGCGAGAATTCGGAACTGATGATGGAGGAGATGAACGAGATTCACGATTTCATGAGTAAGTTCCGCGAAGGCGTAGAGGTGATTTGGGGAGTAGCTGTAGACAGTACCTTAGACAGCAAAGTGAAGATAACCGTACTTGCCACCGGCTTCGGTGTGGAAGATGTGCCCGGCATGGACAGTATCCTCGAAAAGCGCAATCAGGAAGAAGAGGAACGCCAGCTTCAACTGGAAGAAGAGAAAGAAAAGAATAAAGAACGTATCCGTAAGGTTTACGGCGAAAGCGCCAACGGCATTGGTAGCAAGAACATTCGCAAGCGTCGCCATATCTATATCTTTAATCCTGAAGATATGAATAATACCGATATTATAAGTATGGTGGAGAATTCTCCGACTTACTTGCGTGATAAAAGTATGCTGAATGCTATTAAGGCGAAGGCTGCCGCCAAGGAGCAGATGGCTGCGCAAGAAGCGCCGGAAAGCGAAAATGTGGGAGGGGTTATTACCTTTTGATTAGCAGTAAGGGATTAGCGTTTAACGTTTAACGTTTAGTGATTAATGTTTAGTGATAAGTGATTAACCACCAATCACTAATCACTAAACATTAATCACTAATCACTCACCATTAATCACCATTTATATTCAAGTACTTAAACAATAATAAAACAAGCGTATGGATTTATTTGAAAGAGTCAGCGAAGACATTAAAACCGCAATGAAAGCCCGGGATAAAGTGGCTCTCGAAACATTGAGAAACATAAAGAAAGTATTTCTGGAAGCTAAAACCGCTCCGGGAGCCAATGATACTCTGACCGACGATGCTGCATTGAAAATCATACAGAAGTTAGTCAAGCAAGGTAAAGACGCAGCCGATATTTATGTGCAGCAAAGCCGTCAGGATTTGGCAAATGACGAGTTAGCCCAAGTGAAAGTTATGGAAGCTTACCTCCCCAAACAGATGACTGCCGAAGAACTGGAAGCAGCTTTGAAAGAAATCATTGCCGAAGTCGGCGCAAGCGGTGGTAAGGATATGGGTAAGGTAATGGGAGTCGCTTCCAAGAAGCTCGCCGGACTTGCCGAAGGTCGTGCCATCTCTGCCAAAGTAAAAGAATTGCTTGGATAAGGATTTGCCACGAAAGATATTTTTCACCCGCAGATTAGGCAGTTAACACAGATTAGGTATTATTGCGAATCAGGAGTTAGAGGAGTTAAAGGAGTTATCAGCCAACAAGTTGGCTTAGAAGTTAAAGCTGATACTAAGGTTATATGATTCACGGAGTATCGGCTTTAACTCCTTAACGACTAACGAAGTGATAACTCCTTTAACTACAGCATGAATAATGCGGGTTAACTACTGCTCTATGAATAATACGCATTATCGCTTTTCGGTTTCTTTCGCATTTTTCACAACGTTGCAATTCTTATTTCAAAATACTATCCTTATATTTGCCGCACATTTTCAGAAGAACATTTCATAATAACAGGGAATATTCCTCATAATAATAAAAGTACAACTCCGACGCTGAATATGGATAGCAATACAAAGAGGTGGCAATCAGTAATTCTTGCAGGACTAATGTTTTTCTTGTTCGATGCTTATGCGGGAAACCGTGCTTGTGCAGAGAACAGAGAGTTCAGCAACAGTGTATCGGAAACCAACGACAGTGTACCGGAGAGAAGTAATACTGCTCCGGATAGTAACCCGAAGAAGACCTCTTTCACGCAACGCTTTATCCATAAACTTGGTGTAGAATACCGTCCGGGATACATTTTCCCTACAAATTCTTTTCTTGCCGGAGACAACCGCATATACGAACCTTTCCAATGGGGATACTCCGCCCATCTGAAATATGCATTCCAATTTAAGCCCAATACAAGGGCCGACCGGATTTACGGCGGCGCTTACCAAGGTATAGGCGTGGGTTACTACGACTTTGGCAGCAAGGAAGAACTGGGCAATCCAACTGCCATTTACCTTTACCAGGGAGCGCGCATCGCACGGATTACTTCACGGTTGTCACTCAATTACGAATGGAACTTCGGTCTATCATTCGGTTGGAAACCTTATGACCAGTACGAAAACCCGAACAACACTGTCATCGGTTCAAAGGCTAACGCGTATCTCAACGCAGGCGTACAACTGAACTGGATGGTGATGCGCCAGGTTGATTTGATTGCCGGAGTTTCAGCGACACACTTCTCCAATGGCAATACCAAATTCCCGAATACGGGTTTGAACACGATAGGCCTTAAAGTAGGTGTGATTTACAACTTCAACAGGCCGGAAGAGGCATTGACCAAACCGGTGTATCAAACTCCCGTACCGGAATTCCAACGCCATGTCAGTTATGACTTAACCATGTTCGGTTCATGGCGACGGAAAGGCGTATTTGTATCAGAGGGGCAGATTGCTTCGCCGCATTCGTATACGGTGCTTGGCTTTAACTTTGCCCCCATGTACAACATCGGATATAAATTCCGTACGGGTGTATCGCTGGATGGTGTGTACGATGCCAGCGCCAACGTTTACACCATCCCCGGTAACGGTGATGAATGTTACCAACCCCCTTTCGACAAGCAAATAGCACTGGGAATTTCCGGACGGGCTGAGTATGTTATGCCATATTTTACCGTGGGCGTAGGAATAGGCGCCAACATTCTGCATAGTGGCAATGACCACAAAGGCATCTATCAGGTACTGACTCTGAAAGTGGAACTTACCCGGAGTTCATATCTCCATATCGGATATAATCTGAAGGATTTCAAAAACCCGAATTTCCTGATGTTAGGTCTCGGACTACGCTTTAATAATAAGTATCCTACTTCCCATCGCCGATAATAGTGTAGGAGTTAGGAGTTAAAGAAGTTATCAGCCAACAGTTAACTTAGTAGTTAGAAGACCCAATACTCCGGAACATATAACCAAGACTATCAACTACTTACTACTTATTGCTTACTACTAACTACTTGCTACCAACTACTTGCTACTTACTACTAACTACTTGCTACTTACTACTAACTACTAACTCCTACAATATGAATAATGCAACCCAGGAACTTAAAACATTGCTCCGTCTAATATCTTAAGATACAATTCTATTGCCTCTTCTATTTCTTTAATAAAGATAAATTCGTCCGCAGTATGGGAACGGCTACTTTTACCCGGCCCCATTTTCAGAGAAGGGAAAGGCATCAGAGCCTGGTCGGATAAAGTGGGAGAGCCGAACGGTACGCGCCCTAAGCTAACGGCACGCTGCACTATCGGGTGTTCCTCTTCCACATGTGAAGAACTCAGGCGGAAAGAGCGCGCTTTGGCTTCGCAGGAAATATGTTTTTGTATTTCGGCGAAAAGGTCTTGATTGCTGTAGCACTCATTGCTACGGATATCCACGACAAAAGTGCAGCAGTCGGGGATTACATTGTGCTGAGTACCGGCATTTATCTGGGTTACACTCATTTTTACAGCCCCTAACAGTGGAGATACTTTCTCAAAACGATGGTCACGAAACCAGGCGATATCCTCTAATACCTTATATATAGCATTGTCGCCCTCGTTGCGAGCAGCATGTCCCGCTTTCCCGTATGCCGTTACATCCAGCACCATCAATCCTTTTTCGGCAATGGCAGGATGCATCTCTGTAGGTTCGCCCACGATGGCAAAACAGATGGGTGGCAATTCGGGTAATGCGTATTCAATGCCGTTTTTCCCGGAGATTTCTTCTTCACAGGAAGCAAGGTAAATCAGGTTATACATTTGTGTCGTGCGGCATAACCGGAGAAAGACTTGCAACAAACTGACAACGCTTGCACCGGCATCATTACTGCCCAGTCCATACAGCTTTCCGTTACTTTCCAATATGGGCGTAAAAGGGTCTTTCCGCCAACCGTTCACGGGTTTCACAGTATCAATGTGTGAATTCAGGAGCAAGGTAGGCTTGTTCAAGTCGAACATCGGGCTAAGACACCAGACGTTATTGCCTTTCCGTCCGGTTGCCATACCTTGCTGTTCTATATAACTTTGCAGATAATCGGCAGCCTTTTCCTCGTCCCGGCTAAGGGAAGGGATAGCAATCAGGGACTTAAGCATGTCGGTTGCTTCGGAAGCCATTGTGGGAATGTCGTAAGTCATATTCTTATAATTTTCTCGAATTATTTTCTGTATCCTGTTCTTTGGAGTTACAAACGTATATAAAAAACTCGAATTATAAGCATCTTTCTTCCTCATTCTCCTCATTATACTTCTGCACATATTCCTTGGGAGACATTCCGAATTGTTCCTTAAAGGAGTTGGAGAAGTGCGCCAAATTATTAGCACTTCCAGTTTCTCCTCCTGCTGCTGCATACCGCTGAATTTGTTCTTTAACAGCTTCCGGTTGGAAACTTACTAACGAAGTGATAACTTCTTTAACTACAGCATGAATAATGCAGGTTAGTGCATCGCTTCAAAAATACAGTCCGCTTTCTTAATAAATACCGATTATTTTTTATATTTGCATATCCAAATCGTTTATAGAAAAGATAAAACAGAGTATGAATAATCTTCGAATTTTATTGTATATGGCTGTTCTTTCCCTGGTTGCCTGCCATCCGGAAGGAACGAATGTGAAACAGGGATTAGATAAAGCTACTCAACTCATGGAGCAGGATCCTGACACAGCATCCATTATTTTAGAGAGTATCCGGGTAAACCAAATGGATGAAGCCCAACTTGCAGAGTACAATTTGTTGTGTACCCGCGTTAACGAAGATAAGAATATAGCCCATACATCTGATAAGCAGATAAAACAGGCGGTATCTTATTACGAGAAGCACGGCGATGAATATCAGAAATCAAAAGCATATTACTATCTGGCTTGTGTAGAAAGCGATTTAAACCGGAAGAGTGATGCTGAAATTCACTTTAAGGAAGCTATAAAACTTGCTGCATTGACAGAAGAATATGAACACTTGGCAAAAATCTGTAAGCGGTGCAGCCTCTATTATCAGAAATACGGCAACTTTGATGAAGCGCTGGAAATGGAAAGAAAAGCGTATGCCGGCCAGTTGATGCTGAATGACAGCAAGAACAATTCTACTATGATTTTGTCTTCAGCCTTAGGAATGTTCGGTGTAATGTCACTGTTACTCGGACTCTTTTGGAAGAAGAGCCGGCAGGCGCATACCAGACTGGATGTCATCAGGGAAGATATGCAAAAGAAAGAAGCCGAATCGGAAAAACTGATGCTGCAATGTAACCATCTCGAAGAGAGATATCAATCTCTTCAACAACACATCTACGAAAGTTCTCCCGTTATTTCTAAAGTCCGTCAGTTTAAGGAACGAACGGTTTTGTCTTCTAAAATGCCTTCTTTTTCGGAGAAAGATTGGACAGACCTGTTACGGCTTCAAGAGAGTATATATGGTCTCGTTTCCAAATTAAAGAAGATAAGTCCTAAACTTACGGAAGAAGACATAAAAGTCTGCGCCTTTCTGCGGGAAGGAGTGCAACCTGCCTGTTTCGCCGATTTAATGAAACTGACCACCGAAACACTGACGCGCAGAATCTCCAGAATAAAAACAGAGAAGTTGATGTTACTAAACTCTAAAGACTCGTTGGAAGACATTGTCAGATCATTGGGAATGGCGCCGGTGGTATAAGTTAGTCCGTCTTTGTCCGCAACTGTATCTTAATCTACCTGGATATCAATGTTTTATAAACAATTGACGTCCGTATTCGTCCGGCAATAAAAGCATATTGTATATGTATGTTCTATAACTTTGCAAACTAAAAAGTTACAGAACAATGAGCCATTTATTATTTAAACGATGGAACGATTTTAGCGGTTGGGGAATCTTTCTCATAGCAGCTTTTGTCTATGGAATAACCATCGAACCTACCGCAAGTTATTGGGATTGTCCCGAATTTATTTCGAGTGCCGAGAAGTTACAAATAGGCCATCCGCCGGGAGCGCCTTTTTATATGCTTGTTGGAAACCTGTTTACCCATTTTGCAGCCGATGCTTCTCAGGTAGCGGCCATGATTAACTTTTTAAATGCGCTGTTGAGTGCAGGTTGTATTCTGTTCCTTTTCTGGAGTATTACACGGTTAGTGAAATTCTTGCTGTCGGGCGAGGAACACAAACTACCAGAGGAACACAAACTATCGAAGGCTGACGCCATTATCATCCTGGGTTCGGGGGCTGTAGGAGCATTGGTTTACACGTTCAGTGATACCTTCTGGTTCAGCGCAACGGAGGGTGAAGTGTATGCTTTCTCTTCTTTTCTTACGGCTTTGGTGTTCTGGATGATTCTTCGTTGGCAAGATGAATCGGACTCTGTGTCGGGCGACCGTTGGATTATTCTGATATCCTACATTATAGGTCTTTCCATCGGAGTACATTTACTCAATCTGCTTTGCATTCCGGCCATTGTCCTGGTGTTCTGTTATCAGAAATACCGGACTATTTCATTCGGAGGAGCAATTGGGGCAATTGCACTTTCCGGTCTTCTTATTCTATTGATTATCTTTGTCTACATTCCCGGTATGGCCGATGTGGGAGGATGGTTTGAGCTATTCTTTGTCAATGTGTTAGGATTCCCTTTCCATACAGGACTCATCATTTTTCTGGTTCTGGTGTTTTGCTTATTGCTCGGAGCAATTTACCGGTTTAGAAAGCGCATCGTACATACAGCTTTATGGTGTTTGCTTATGCTCACCATCGGATACACCACTTATGCGGTCATACTGATTCGTGCCAATGCCAATACTCCGCTCAACGAAAATGCGCCGGATAATATCTTTACGCTCAAAAGTTACCTGAATCGCGAGCAGTATGGAAGCACCCCTTTACTCTATGGTAAAACGTATGCTTCCGAACCGGAGTATGTGCCCGAAGGAGATTATTACAAGGTAAAAACAGAAAAAGGAAGCGCCGTGTACCGGCCGGATAAAGAAGAGGGAAAGTATAAGATTATCTACTACAGGGAAGATGTATGTTATACTCAAAATATGTTGTTTCCCCGAATGTGGAATGAGCGTCTGGCTTCTTCCTATAAAAGATGGTCGGGAGGAACAGACGGCGTTCCTACACAGAAAGAAAATCTGACGTACTTCATTACTTACCAGCTCAATTATATGTATTGGCGCTACTTCTTATGGAATTTTGCAGGACGTCAGAATGACATTCAAGGAAGTGGTGAGCCTGAACACGGGAATTGGATTACGGGCATTCCCTGGTTTGATAATCTGCGATTGGGCAATCAGGAACTCTTGCCCGAATCTTTACGGCAGAATAAAGGACACAATGTGTTTTATGGCCTGCCATTGCTGTTGGGCTTGCTGGGCATCTATTGGCAATGGACACGAGGGAAGAAAGGCAAGCAGCAGTTCGGCATATTGCTACTCCTTTTCTTCATGACGGGACTGGCCATTGTACTTTATCTGAATCAGCCTCCCGGACAAACCCGTGAAAGAGATTATGCGTATGCAGGCTCATTCTATGCCTTTTCTATTTGGATAGGAATGGGTGCTGCCGGATTGTGTGATTTGCTTCGCAAGAAAAGAGGTTCAGTCGTACAGATTTGCCTATTGATGCTGCTTTGCCTGCTGATTCCTGTGCAAATGGTGAGCCAGACGTGGGATGACCACGACCGGAGTAACCGATATACTTGCCGTGACTTCGGAGCCAACTATCTGATGACGCTTCCAGATACGGGGAATCCTATTATATTCTGCAACGGAGATAACGATACTTTTCCTTTGTGGTATAATCAAGACACGGAAGGGGTGCGTAGGGACGCGCGTGTCTGTAACCTTAGTTATGCGCAAATCGATTGGTATATCTATCAGCAACAGTGCCCCTTGTATGATGCTCCCGGCTTGCCGATAGGCTGGAGCAGGGATCAATATCAGGAAGGCACAAACGAATATGTGCCTGTTCGCCCGGAAGTGAAAAAGCAAATAGAAGAGTTGTACAGAAAGCATCCCGAGGATGCGCGCGATAGTTTTGGAGACGACCCGTTTGAAGTGAAGAATATCCTGAAGTATTGGGTGTTTTCGGAAAGAGAGGAATTTCATGTGATTCCTACCGACACGATAAATGTCCGTATCGATAAAGATGCAGTCATTCGTTCGGGCATCATGCTACCCAAATCCATTCGTCATTTGCAGGGGGAAGAACTGAAAAACGCAATCCCCGACAAGCTCTCTATTCCTTTGAAAGACATACGCACATTGACTAAAGTAGACCTGCTCATGCTCGAAATACTTGCTAATTGCAATTGGGAACGCCCTTTGTATATGGCTATTACCGTAGGTAGCGATACCAGTAAACTGAAATTCGATAATAACTTTGTTCAGGAAGGCTTGGCGTACCGGTTTACTCCTTTCGACTATAAGGCATGGGGAGATGTTGACGAAGCAGACGCCTGTGCAATAGATACAAAGAAACTGTATGAGAATGTAATGAACAAATATAAGTATGGAGGATTAGATACTCCCGGTCTTTATATAGACGAAACGACTCTGCGTATTTGCTATTCTCATCGAAAGCTTTTTGCACAACTTGCCAAAGCCTTGTTGAAACAAGGTTGTACTGTCCGTGCCGGTGAAGTACTTGAATATGCCGAGCAAGCTATTCCTGCTTATAACATCCCTCATGTTTACGAAAGTGGTTCGTTCGACATAGCCACAGCTTATGCTGCCGTTGGCGAAACAATGAAAGCTGTTACTTTACTGAATCATCTGATAGCCGAATCGGAAGATTATATCAATTGGGCTTTTTCATTGGGGGACAGTAAGATAGGAATGGTTCAGCAAACGTATTTATATAAATTCTGGCAATGGGACAAGTACAATGAATTACTGAAAAATACGGATGAAGAAACGTATAAGCAAAGCAACCGGCGATTTGAAGAGAAATATCTAATGTTTACTCAACTAATGAAGAATTACGGAAACTAAGATACTTCAGCAAGCAAAGGAAAATCAAAACAGTTTTTAAACTCAAAGAATATGAAGTCGAAAATAGTAAAAGAGAAAGAACCGGAAACAGGCTTAGGCAGAACAAATTATATTATTCTTATTATTGCCGCCCTGTTGATTATTGCAGGTTATCTATTAATGAGCGGTGATGCGAGTACCCTTACCGCCTATAACCCTGACATATTCAGCCGGTTACGTATATGTGTAGCGCCACTATTGTGTGTATTGGGATATCTGTTGAACGTGTTAGGCATCCTTAAGATTTCAAAAAAGAATATCTTTAAAAGAACTTAGCCTACATTATTCATAGTGTAAGTACTTCGTAATAATTATTGTTACTAT
>NZ_DBDF01000074.1:0-8757 GCF_002293435.1 Bacteroides sp. UBA939
AGCTTGTAAATATACAATAAAGCGCATAAATAGCGCATTATTATTCTTTGTTCGTTCATCAAGTACACTAAAAGATGAATTTATAAATCAAGACGTGTTACAAAAAGCAGGATAATACTATCATAATGAATGTGAATGACGACCATTCATTGTCATTTAGATATTTCCGCAAATTCTTAGGAGGTTGTGTCAAAAGTAAAGTAGACTATCCTAAAGATATCTTTCATCTGCAGATAACACGGATTACACGGATTTAAATAAAACCCAATCTGTGTTATCTGCGTAATCTGCGGATGAAAAATATCTTTAGGATAGTCTACTTTACTTTTGACACAGCCTCTTAATCTCTACGACCCATAAATATCATAATGTAGTAAATCAGAGTTGCCAGTGAACCCAACGCTGCAACCACATACGTATAAGCTGCAGAACGAAGTGCGTCCTCGGCTTGCTTATGATTGTAAGAGTTTGTAATACCCGAGCGGCTCAACCAAACCAATGCGCGCTTGCTTGCATTAATCTCTACCGGTAAAGTGATGAAACTGAACAGCGTAGTCATGGCAAATAAGACAATACCTGCCAACAATAATCCCGGGAAACTATTCAACAGCAAAATACCCGCCAGCAACAACCATGTCATCCACTGCGAAGCAAACGATACCACAGGCACCAACTTACTACGCATAGTCAGCGGAGCATAAGCCTGCGCATGCTGCAAAGCGTGCCCGCACTCGTGAGCAGCAACGGCGGCAGCCATAATACTGTTACTTGCATAAACACCTTCACTCAAGTTAACTGTCTTATTGGCAGGATTATAATGGTCAGTCAGATGTCCCGGTGTATGTGTCACCTGAACGTCATAAATTCCATTGTTTTGTAGCATCTGAATGGCTACATCACGCCCTGTCATTCCATTACCGGTAGGTATCTTGGAATATTTCTTAAACTTACTTTGCAAATTCATTTGTACCAGCCAGCTTACTACAGCTACGCCGATAAAAATAATCCATTGTATTCCTATCATACTGGTTCCCATAATTTTCTTTGTTTTTAATAATTAAACATACTTGGTCTGCATTATTCAGAACTGGAGGAGTTATCACTTCGTTAGGAGTTAAGTAGTTAAGTAGTCAACGCCGATAGTCTTGCTATCCCTTACGGAGTATTGGCTTTAACTCCTAAGCCAACTTGCCGGCTGATAACTTCTTTAACTTCTCTAACTCCTACAGCGTGAATAATTCAGGCTGATTAATTCTTATTCCGTTTCTTGCTCTTCCGTATAGCGTTCGATTGTTTGTCCACGGTCGGGACCTACGGAAACAATCTTGATGGGCACGCCAAGCTGTTCTTCCAGAAATGTCAGATAAGCATTGAACTCCTCGGGAAATTCGTTTTCACTCTGCATCTTCGTCATGTCGGTTTCCCAACCCGGTAACTCAACATAAACCGGTTCAATGCCTTCATCAATATCGTACGGGAAGTAATCTATCTCTTCACCATCTACTTTATAAGCCACACAAGCCTTAATGGTTTCAAACGCATCAAGTACATCGCTCTTCATCATAATCAGCTTGGTAACTCCATCTACCATGATGGCATACTTCAGCGCAACCAAGTCAATCCATCCACAGCGGCGTTTGCGTCCTGTCACCGAACCGAATTCATGACCCAAAGTACAGATCTGGTCGCCCGTCTTATCAAAAAGCTCCGTCGGGAACGGACCTGCACCCACACGTGTGCAATATGCCTTGAAGATACCATAAACTTCACCTATTTTATTAGGAGCTATCCCCAAACCGGTACAAGCACCTGCGCAAATGGTGTTGGAAGACGTTACGAATGGGTAAGAACCGAAGTCAACATCAAGCATCGTACCTTGCGCACCTTCACATAGCACAGACTTTTCATTGTTCAGCAGTTTGTTAATTTCGTGTTCACTGTCCACCAATGTGAATTGTTTCAAATATTCAACACCCTCAAACCAGGCTTTCTCCAACTCTACCAAATCATATTCATAATTCAGGCCTTTCAGAATTACCTCATGACGCGCTTTGGCTTTGTCATACTTCTGTTTAAAGTTGTGCAGGATATCACCTACACGAAGACCGTTACGGCTTACCTTGTCAGTGTAGGTCGGGCCTATACCTTTACCCGTGGTACCTACCTTGGCATCACCTTTCGAAGCCTCGTAAGCAGCGTCCAATATACGGTGAGTAGGCATAATGAGATGCGCTTTCTTTGAAATGTGCAAGCGTTCTTTCAGTTTATGCCCGGAGGCTTCCAATGCTTCCGCCTCTGCTTTGAAGAGAGCCGGGTCAAGCACTACACCATTACCGATAATATTCGTTTTGTCACCTTGAAAAATTCCCGAAGGAACGGAACGAAGCACATACTTCTGTCCTTCGAACTCGAGCGTATGCCCGGCATTCGGTCCTCCCTGAAAACGGGCTACCACATCATATCTCGGAGTCAGCACGTCAACAACTTTGCCTTTGCCTTCGTCACCCCATTGTAATCCTAATAGAACATCTACTTTCATCTTTCTGTCTTAATGATTATTACTTTTTCTTCTTGCGTTTGTTAGCCCGGTCACATTTGCTGCATAACCCATATAAATAAAGCGAGTAATGCGACAGACTAAACCGACTTAACTTAGTATTCCCTATTGCATGCTGCAACTCTTCATTCTGGGATTCAATCACCTTACCACACTGCATACATATTTGATGGAGATGGGTGCCACAGTTATAACTCTTTTCGTATTGAGAAGAATTTCCGAACAGGTGCTTAATAACCAGACGAGCGTTGATAAGGAGAATGATTGTATTGTAAAGAGTTGCGCGGCTCACCCGGAAATTTTCCTGGTCTGCCATCAGCGAATAGAGAGTATCAATATCGAAATGGCCTTCAATAGAATAGATAGTATCAAGTATGGCATACCGCTCGGGAGTCTTGCGATGCCCATTCGTATTAAGATATTCGGTGAATATCTGCCTTACCGTATCTTTCACACTCTGACTTTCCATTTTGAAGGAGCCTTTTTTCTACAGCCAACAAAGTTAAGCCTTTTTTGCGGAAAGCAAATGAGAAAAAGGAAAAAAATAAGGAAACCGACAATTAATATAACAGGAAGAAGAACATTCTCACCCTGCAATTTCTTCTTTTACAGCATTATACAATAACTGTTCAGTCTCAACTACAGAACTCTCCATTTCTTCTACCCGGCGGCATACACTGAAAGCATTTTCTTCACTATGCTGTATGAAGCGACGAATGGCAGCCATCACTGCATTCCGCACATGATACGAACCGGACAAAAAGGCGCATATCGCCTGGTCGAGGAACTCATTCGCTGTTCGTTCGTTCATATCGCCTTTCTCCATCAACAGACGGGCAATGGTGAGATAACCGCAAACCTGTACATACTCCCGTTCATCGGCAATCCATTGGAAAGATTTGGCAGGAGCATAAGGCAAATGCCGGAACAGATTCATGGACGTAAGTTCTGCCATTTCAATATTCCGGATGCTTTCCACCCAAATATCAGCAATCTCAGGCAGGAAAGAGTCTACCGGCTGCAACAATCCCGCAAGGATTTTACATTCGCGTATCTCCTCTTTCCACAAAGCCTGCGCCAGTGTATGGTCCTTTTCATACCCTTCCGCAATCAGTTTGATACGCGGAAGTTCTACACCGAAATTCAGTTTATAAACTAATCCTTTCTCACGCATGCTTTGAGACACAGCCCCGTTCATGGAGAGGCGGAGCTGTGTCTTTATTTCTTTCAATTGTCCATGTAAATCTATGGGCATAATACTTTAGTTATTAACGGATGGCAGATTTGAGTAATCTTTGCTGTAACGTAACATCTGCTCGGCATAACCTTCGTCATAAGTCACTTTAATATCTGTAATCTTACCGGCAGCATCCGTCACAGCTTCATATTTGGGGTTCACAAATCCTTTATACGGGGCCAGATTCAGTTTTTTGTAGCGCGCCAGCACCTCAGCGTGCAAATCAGGATCTACTTTTACTGCATAGTTTTCAATCAAATCATGCGCAGCCTGATAATCGCCTGTAGATTTAATACGCTGAACTTCGGACAGCAATTCACCGAAGAGTACATGCAATTTCTCATAATCATTTACCACTACATACGTCTTACCGTCCTTCTTCACCATTTCCACCACTTTGTCGGGCGCACCTTTTTCAAATACCCAGCGGGCTATGAGTTGGCGGTTACGCATGTGAGCTTCTTCTATATTATTGCCGGGTTCTATACGAACCAATTGAGTCATCAGCCCATTCATCAGGAATATATAATATTCGGCTTTGTATGCATCAGCATCCGGCGTAAGTCCTAACTCCACCAACTTAGCGTCGGCAACGTAGTACAGACCGAACAAATCGGCACGCGTTTCCTCAATTGTAGAACCATAAGCTTTCAAAGCATCCGGATCTACTCCCGGAAGCAACTTTCCGGAACCGTGCCCCAAGCACTCGTGCAAATCCGTATGAAGGTCACTTGTCAAATCGGCATATTTATTAATCAACTGAAGTTCGGCATCGCTGTAAACAAACTCCTCATTAAACCCATTGCCATGAGCCGCTTTATTATAAGCATCCGTAATGTTACTGATGGTAACTGACTTGGAACCATGATGATTACGTATCCAGTTAGAGTTGGGCAGGTTGATGCCAATAGCTGTGGCGGGATACAAATCGCCTGCCAGAATAGCGGCGGTAATCACCTTGGCGGAAACGCCTTTCACCTCTTCCTTTTTGAATTGCTTATCTACCGGAGAATGGTCTTCGAACCATTGTGCATTGTTACTGATAACTTCCGTACGACGGGTAGCTTCCAAATCTTTAAAGTTTACCAACGACTCCCAACTCGCCTTCATCCCCAACGGATCGCCATAACTTTCAGTGAAACCATTCACAAAGTCAACAAGAGAATTCAAGTCTTTCACCCAAAGGATGGCATATTCATCGAATGTTTTCAAATCGCCGGTTTCATAATATTCTATCAACTTGGCGATAACTGCTTTCTGTTCAGGTGTTTCAGCCACACCTTCCGCTTTCTTCAACCAATACACAATCTTCTCGAGAGCCTGACCGTATAATCCACCGACTTTCCAGACTTTCTCCTGTATCTTACCGTTCTCTTTTACCAAACGGCTGTTCAGTCCATAAGAAACAGGAGTTTCATCTTTCGGATCTTTCATTGCATTATAAAAGTCCTCAGCTTCTTTTTGTGTAACGCCGTCATAATAATTACAGGCGGAAGTCAGAACCAAATCAGCCCCTGCCGCCTGATTCACACGTTTCGACATCACCGACGGATCAAATATAACCGGAAAGACTTCCTCACACAGTTCCTCCACTGTCTGTCCTTCTGCCAACGGCAGAACAGAAGCGTCTACACCCAGCACTGCTTGCTTGAAGAACTCGGGAGTAAATCCCGGTGCAAACTTCTCACTTCCATAATGATGGTGGATGCCATTGGAGAACCAAACGCGTTTAAGGTATGTTTCCATCGCTTTAAAATCCGGAGTATTTCTGTCTCCTTTATATATTGTATATACCGCCTCCAACATACGGCGTATGCGCAGGTTGTACTTTCCATCCTGGTCAAACAAGATATCACGCCCCTGTAAAGCAGCTTCCGTGAGGTAGTACACCAATTCCTTCTGTTGGAGCGTCAAGTTCTCGAAACCGGATACCCGGTAACGCAAAATCTGTAAATCTGCAAATTGTTCCACTGTATAATCAAATTTATCTGCCTCGGCAGTTGTTGTCTTTGAGCCACTGCAAGCTGTCAGTAATGCAAAAGCGGCACATACCATTAATTGTTTCTTCATGTGCGGGAGGTATTAGAATAAATAAAATGTAGCAGTTAAAGGAGTTATCACTTTACTCAGGAGTTATCAGCTTTAACTCCTCTAACTACCGAGTAAAGCAATAACTCCTTTAACTATTTATAAATAAAAAGGAAGTATTCCAGAACTTACGTTCCGGAATATTTCCTTTCTAAACATTCTTCAACACAGATTTATTTTTTTTCTGCGTGTTTCTTACGATATCCGTTAGGTGTTTCACCTACATTCTTATAAAACGCAGCATAAAAAGACTGACGGTTGGCAAAACCTACCATTGTGCTGATTTCCTCTACATTCTTGTCGGCATATCTCTTATCCGTCAATAAATGCTTGGCATCTTTCACTCTGTATTCATTCAACAGGCATGAATAGTTCATACCGAAACGGGAATTTACTACAGCCGACAGGTAGCGAGTGTTGGTTTTCAACTCTTTAGCCAAATCTTTAGCTGAATAATCAGGGTCTTTGTACTTCTTTTGCACGACAACGATATTTAATATCCTGTCATACAATTCATCTGCTAATTCCGGACGTATTAATGAACGGTAAGCAGCATTCTTTTCTTTCTTTTCTCTCAAGTTGTAAGGGCGCTTCTTTGAAGCTGCACCTTGGTTCTTGTTTTCTAAATCACTCATTGAATTAACTGGTTAGGGTTTGTTTGAAAATAATAGTCTATAAGGATTTTCCTTTAGACCTTACAAAAGTCTGACATTTTTTTCTAATACACAACTTTTCTCATACATTTTTTTATTATGTAAACAACGAAAAAGGTTGAAAAGTACATTTTCTATTGCTTTAATAAGAAACTTTAACTTTTAAGAGAACACTTATGGTGTATATGGATACACTTTCTAATTTGCAACATATCTAATATTTAATATATCTTTGTAGAACAAAACTTTATATCAGATAAATGATACAGACGCTTAAAAGGTATTTTGGCTATGAGAGTTTCCGTCCTTTACAAGAAGAGATTATTCGTACAGTATTGAACGGCAGAGATTCGTTAGTATTAATGCCTACCGGAGGCGGGAAGTCTATTTGTTATCAGCTTCCTGCATTGTTGCGCAAAGGAACCGCCATTGTTGTTTCTCCTCTGATTTCTTTAATGAAAGACCAGGTTGAGACTTTATGTGCCAACGGTATTTCAGCAGGTGCGCTGAACAGCAACAATGACGAAACGGAAAATGCCGTCTTGCGCCGTGCCTGTATGGAAGGAAAGCTAAAACTACTCTACATCTCGCCTGAGAAGCTAATAGCGGAAGCCAATTTTCTTTTGAGAGATATGCATATCTCGCTATTTGCCATTGACGAAGCGCACTGTATTTCCCAATGGGGACATGACTTTCGTCCGGAATATGCACAAATGGGGTTCTTGCATGAAGTATATCCGGATGTGCCGATTATAGCTTTAACCGCTACGGCAGATAAAATTACGCGTGAAGATATCCTAAAACAATTACACCTCAACCAACCAAGAGTTTTCATTTCATCTTTCGATCGTCCAAACCTCAGCCTCACAGTAAAACGGGGATATCAGCAGAGAGAGAAAACCAAAACAATTCTGGATTTCATTGCACGCCACTCCGGCGAAAGCGGCATTATATATTGTATGAGTCGCAGCAAAACGGAAACCGTAGCGCAGATGCTACAAAAGCAAGGTATCCGGGTGACTGTTTATCATGCAGGGCTCTCGCCAACCCAACGAAATGAAGCACAAGATGATTTCATCAACGACCGCGCACAGATTGTTTGCGCAACAATCGCTTTCGGAATGGGAATCGACAAGAACAACGTACGCTGGGTTATCCACTACAATCTCCCCAAAAGCATAGAAAGTTTCTACCAAGAGATCGGGCGTGCCGGGCGCGACGGATTACCAAGCGATACTCTTTTGTTCTACTCCCTGTCGGATTTGATTCTGCTGACGAAGTTTGCAACGGAAAGCGGGCAAACAGGGATAAATTTAGAGAAGCTGCAACGTATGCAGCAAT
This sequence comes from Bacteroides sp. UBA939, assembly GCF_002293435.1. Lineage (GTDB taxonomy): Bacteria > Bacteroidota > Bacteroidia > Bacteroidales > Bacteroidaceae > Bacteroides. The sequence goes on from NZ_DBDF01000074.1 coordinate 7,877, forward strand.
ATGCCGAGGCTGACATTTGCCGCCGTCGTATCCTTTTGAGTTATTTCGGAGAAACTGCCACTAACGACTGCGGAAATTGTGACGTCTGCCGGAATTCGCCCCAACGCTTTGACGGGACGGTTATTGTCCAGAAGGCTCTAAGCGCTATCGTTCGCACCGAACAACAAATCGGTACAAGTGTGCTTGTAGACATTCTGCGGGGGAATATGAATCAGGAAATATCGGAGAAAAGGTATCACCAACTGAAAACTTTTGGTGTGGGACGTGAAGTTCCTGCCCGCGACTGGCAGGATTACTTATTACAAATGTTACAACTGGGTTATTTCGAAATAGCATATAACGAAAATAACCATCTGAAAATCACCAATAGCGGTAGTGATGTTCTTTTCGGGCGTGCCCAAGCCAGACTTGCAATCATCCGCCGTGAGGATACCACTGCTAAAGGAAGGAAGAAAGAAACGCCCATTCCGGTCAGGGAACTACCTTTGGGATTGCCAAACACGGAAAGCAAAGCACTTTTTGAAGCATTACGCGAGCTACGGAAGCGAATGGCCGACCTGGAAGCATTACCTGCCTATATCATCCTCTCCGACAAAGTATTACACTTACTCAGCATATCGCGCCCTGCAACTATAGAAGAGTTTGGCAAAATCAGCGGTATTACTGAATACAAAAAGAAAAAGTACGGAAAAGAATTTGTTGATTTAATACGGAAATTCATTTAGCCTGAATTATTCATAGTGTAAGTACTTCGTAATAATTATTTCATACTATGAATGAGAATTTGGCGGTGATTCAAACACAGAGACACAGAAGCACAGAGTTTTTCTCTGCGACGCAGTCGCCCTCTCTGTGTACTCTTATTCAGGTTCTCTTCTTAA
>NZ_DBDF01000074.1:8777-17983 GCF_002293435.1 Bacteroides sp. UBA939
AGACACTTATGAATAATGCAGGTTAGCTTGCATTATTCAAACTGTAGGCTAAAGCATCGGAATTCATCTCACGAGACGAAAAAATTCATCCCATGAGACGAAAAAATCCGTCTCGTGAGACAAATTTTCTCGTCTCACGAGACGGATTTTTTCGTCTCATGGGACGGATTTCCTCGTCTCACATATCTAATTTATCAATTACACTGCTGTAACAATTCCCGCAATTCCGCCTGCGGTACTCCCAATGATATCGCCTTTTCAAAATCTTGTTTTGCAAGATTCACCTTCTTTTGCAATAGATAAATCTGCCCGCGCATCAGGTAAGCCTCTATTTGAGAAGAGTCTAACTTTAAGGCCTCTTCCAAGTCAATCATAGCCAAATCAATATGCTGCATATCCAGTTCAACTCCCGCACGTGCAACATAAAGAGTAGCGTCCTGCGGTATTTCAGTCAGCATCTTATTTAAGATTTCCAGAGCCTTCGCATATTTTCCATCTTTCTGTTCCATAGTAGCAAGCCCCAGGCGAGCGTTATAACTCTGAGGATCAAACTGCAACAACCGTTCGTAATCAGCCCGGGCAAAATTGAAATCGCGACGGCTTGCGTAAATATAGGCACGCATCAGAAAGGCTTCCTTATTATTTGCTTCTATATCCAATACCAGGGAATAATCTATACGCGCTTGCTCATTCCGTCCCAATTCAAGATTAAGCGCAGCACGGTTCAGCAGAATGGGAACTGCACGCGGCGCTATATTCAATGCCAATGTGTACGACTCCAAAGCCTGTTCATAATTCTGTTGCCGCCGTTGTATAATACCAAGGTTAGAAAACAGCAAGGCATTATGCGGGTTTGCCGGTTCCAGTTTCAACGCCTGGCGGATATATTCTTCCGCCCGTTCCAAGCTATCCTGTTCTGTACAAACAATTGCACGCTCCGAAAGCTCCTGATATGTTTGGGAGAATGCCGGAATTACACCTATTATATATAAGGTGAAAAAGATAAGTTTCTTCATAATCAAACCATGTTTCAGAATCGGCTGACACTCGTTCCAATATCAATCAATAGGATAAGTATCGAATGCAAATAACTCAGTCGACAAATAGCGTTCTCCTGTATCCGGAAGAAGAGCGACAATTCTCTTACCGGCAAACTTCGGGCGTTGTGCCAGCAAACGGGCCGCATATACTACCGCACCCGAGGAGATACCAGCCAGTAGACCTTCTGTAGACGCCAACTCACGCCCACCACGGATTGCTTCATCATCGGGTACAGGTATAACTTCATCTACCAGGGAAGCGTCATAGATGGCAGGGATAAAGTTGGCGCCGATACCTTGGATACGATGTGACCCGGCTGTTCCTCCTTCCAGAAGAGGAGAAGATGCCGGTTCTACCGCAACGATGTAAGCATCAGGGTTATATTTCTTCAGAGTACGCGCCACACCGCAAACAGTACCGCCCGTTCCCACTCCGGCTACGAAAACATCTACTTCCCCATCCGTATCCGTCCATATCTCCTCGCCTGTAGTATCGGCATGAGCCTGTGAATTAGCAGGATTCTCAAACTGTTGCAGAATAACAGAACCGGGAATTGAAGCCTTCAGTTCCTGTGCCTTCGCAATAGACCCCGCCATACCGGCTTGTCCATCCGTCAGAATAATTTCCGCGCCCAATGCTTTCAACAGATTGCGACGCTCCATACTCATGGTTTCGGGCATGGTAAGCATCAGGTGATAGCCCTTTATTGTGGATACCATTGCCAAGCCGACACCGGTATTCCCACTCGTAGGTTCAATAATGGTGGCACCGGGCAACAAGACTCCACGTGATTCGGCATCTTTAATCATGGCAAAAGCCACACGGTCTTTCACACTTCCTGCCGGATTGAAGGCTTCCAGCTTAGCAATTATGTTCCGTTTTAACCTATACTTACAACTGTATTGCGCCAATTCCATAAGTGGTGTACGACCTATAAGTTCTGTCAGGTCTTTTGCGATTTTTGCCATAACAATCTAATTATTAATAAGTAACACAAATCATAAGTTTCTTTCCTCTAAAAGAAAAACAGCTTTCTTTATTTAACCGACATAAAACATGAAAGATTCAATGCAAGTTTGCACAAAGATAGGGAAAAAACTATTTGCTCGTTCGATTGTTACGTTTCTATCACGTAAATTAGCTACGGTTGATATAATCTACAATCCATTCTCCTACTTCTTTCGTTCCATATTTCCCGCCACCTTCCACTTGGATTTCCGGTGTGCGGATATTGGAATCAAGCGAAACGTCTACTGCTTTACGAATCAAAGCGCCTTCTTCCTTTAGGTTGAAATACTCGAATAGCATAGCTACAGAGAGGATTTGAGCCAATGGATTGGCTATATTCAAACCTTTTGCCTGCGGCCAAGAACCGTGAATAGGTTCGAATACCGGAGTACTTTCGCCTGTAGAAGCGGACGGAAGCAGCCCCATGGATCCGCTGATAACGGAACCTTCGTCNNATTTTCCGTAACCATCACATCGAAGAATTTAGGTTCCTGAATCATACGCATGGCAGCATTGTCCACATACATATAATCAGTGGTTACTTCGGGATATTGCGGAGCCATTTCCTGTGCAATCTGTCTCCACAAGCGAGAGGATGCCAATACATTTGCCTTATCCACTACCGTCAGATGCTTGTTGCGTTTCATTGCATATTCAAAACCAACCTTCAGAATACGCTCAATCTCGGGGCGGGTGTACATGTTCGTATCGTACGCTTTATCATTATCCTGATATTTCTCGCCAAAATACATACCGCCGGTCAGCTCGCGGATACAAAGAAAATCGGCGCCATCCACCAACTCTGCACGAAGCGGAGATTTGTGAAGCAGACATTTGAAAGTCTGCACGGGGCGGATATTGGCAAACAGCCCCAGCTTTTTACGCATAGCCAATAATCCCTGCTCGGGACGTACTTTGGCAGTAGGGTCATTATCAAATTTCGGGTCACCTACGGCAGAGAATAAAATAGCGTCTGCATTCTTACATGCTTCATAAGTGGCTTCGGGAAACGGATCTCCTACTTTATCAATAGCATCTGCACCGCAAATGGCATATTCATAACTTACTTTGTGTCCGAACTTCTCACAAATGGCACTCATAACATCTACACCTACGGTTGAAATCTCAGGGCCAATGCCATCACCGGCCAATACTGCAATTCTAAAATCCATCTTATTCTAATTTATTTTTATTCTTAATTCTTTTATTATTCATCTTGTAACTCCATTTTATATTCATCTTCAATGATATTCAGCATCTTCATTGTAGCTTTAATAGCCGCCTCGGTCTGGTCGGCATCCAGTCCGCGGGTACGAAATACTTTATCTTCAAAGCTCCAGGTGATTACCGTCTGCACAAAGGCATCGGTGCGTCCACCCGGCGGAATACTTACAGCATAATTTGTCAGCATTGGGAATTTGCGTCCCAAAGTCACCTTATATATTTTGCGCAATGCACGCACAAAAGCGTCATACTGACCGTCACCACTGGAACTCTCTTCAAATTCTTTCCCGTTGATTTCAATCTTCAACGTTGCCATAGGCTTTAACCCGTAAGCAAGATTCACAATATACGTTTTCAGCTTCACCTTATCACTCCTTACCCCGTGCTTTAGCACATCAGAAATGATATAAGGAAGATCTTCCTGTGTGACAAGTTCTTTTTTATCACCCAATTCAATGATACGTTCCGTCACTTTACGCATAGAGTCTTCATCCAGCGCCACTCCCAGTTCCTCCAGATTCTTGCGGATGTTCGCCTTGCCACTGTTCTTGCCCAATGCATACTCCCGTTTACGTCCGAAACGTTCAGGCAGTAAATCATTGCAATAGAGATTACTCTTATTGTCGCCATCGGCATGTACTCCTGCTACCTGGGTGAACACATTTTCGCCTATAATCGGTTTATTGGCAGGAATAGCAATTCCTGAATAAGACTCAACAACCCGGCTAACTTCATTCAAACGGCTTTCGTCAATATTGGTAATCGCATTAAAATGATCTTTCAGAATAGCCTGCACACTGGAAAGCGGTGCATTACCGGCGCGCTCGCCAAGACCATTGATTGTGGTATGTAGTCCTTTTGCTCCACTTAACACAGCAGCCAACACATTGCTGACAGCCAAGTCGTAATCATTATGCGGATGAAAGTCGAAATGAATGTGCGGATAACGTTTCATCATTTTCCGTATGTATTCAATGACTTGCAACGGATTCAGGATACCCAATGTATCAGGCAGCATATAACGCTTGATATTTGTATGAATCAGTGCATCCATCATTCCGAAAACATATTCCGGCGAATCTTTCATGCCGTTGCTCCAGTCTTCCAGATAGATATTGACTTCCATATCCTGCTCATTGGCATAATTTACTACGGCAATAATATCTTCGATATGTTCTTCGGGGCTTTTTCTTAATTGACCCTTGCAATGTTTCAGTGAACCTTTGCACAACAAATTGATGACACGGCAACCGGTAGCATGTATCCAGTCTATCGAGGTATGCCCGTCTACAAAACCCAACACTTCCACTTTCGGTAGCATATTTCGACGCGCCGCCCAATCGCATATCATCTTGACAGCATCAAATTCGCCTTCGGAAACTCGTGCAGAAGCTACTTCCACCCTGTCTACTTTCAATTCCTCCAATAGCAGGCGGGCTATCATCAGTTTCTCATGGGGTACAAACGACACACCGCTGGTTTGTTCACCATCGCGGAGTGTGGTATCCATGATTTCTATTTTAGGCTGACTATATCTCATTTTTGTTTTCCCAAGCTTCTATTTGATCCTTACTCTCTACTAAAAAATCAATATCATCCAAGCCATTCATCAGGCAATGTTTCTTATAAGCATTGATTTCAAAACATTCAGACTCACCCGTTGCTCTATTAGTAATGGTTTGTTCCGGCAGATTCACTTCCACTTCCATATTCGGTTCGGCGTAGATAGAATCGAAAAGTTCTTTCAGGAAGGGTTCGCTGACAACCACCGGCAATACAAAGTTATTTAATTCATTATTCTTATGAATATCTGCAAAGAAACTGCTGACTACCACCCGGAAACCATAATCGGCAATCGCCCAGGCAGCATGCTCACGGCTGGAACCCGAACCGAAATTCTTTCCGGCAACAAGAATCTGTCCGCCATACGCCGGGTTATTCAGAACAAAAGAGTCAATTTTATTCCCCTGTTTGTCATAACGCCAATCACGGAAAAGATTCTCTCCAAACCCTTTTTTCGTTGTAGCTTTCAGGAAACGTGCCGGAATAATTTGGTCTGTATCCACATTCTCCAACGGGAGAGGCACACAAGTACTGGTGATTATATTGAATTTCTGTTTCATTGTTTTTTTATCTTTATGATTATATTTCTATCCGTCACTAAATTACGATTTCATTAGTTCTCTCGGGTCTGTAATCACTCCTGTCACTGCTGCGGCGGCAGCTACCAACGGACTGGCAAGCAATGTACGCGAACCCGGTCCTTGGCGTCCCTCGAAATTACGGTTACTCGTAGACACTGCATATTTCCCGGCAGGCACTTTATCATCATTCATCGCCAAACACGCTGAACATCCCGGCTGGCGGATGGCAAATCCTGCTTCTTCCAGTATTTTGTCCAAACCTTCTTCACGAATCTGTTCGTCTACCATCCACGATCCCGGAACCAGCCAAGCAACTATGTGTTCCGCTTTCTTACGTCCCTTCACAAATGATGCAAAGGCACGGAAGTCCTCAATGCGCCCATTTGTACAAGCACCCAGAAAAACATAGTCCACTTTCTTACCCAGCAAGTTTTCTCCCGGCCGGAAATCCATATAATCCATTGATTTCATGAACGAAACTTTTGCAGCTTCTTCCATATTCTCAGTAGTAGGAATATGCTGTGTAATCCCCATACCCATTCCCGGATTCGTTCCGTACGTAATCATTGGTTCGATATCAGCCGCATCAAAACGTACTTCCTTATCAAACACGGCATTGTCGTCGCTCTTCAGTGTCTTCCAGTAAGCCAAAGCCTTGTCCCACGCTTCGCCTTTCGGAGCATACTCGCGTCCCTTGATATACTCAAATGTCACTTCATCAGGGGCTACCATGCCACCACGGGCACCCATCTCTATACTCAAGTTACACAAAGTCAGACGCCCTTCCATCGTAAGGTTGCGAACTGCTTCGCCGGCATACTCAACAAAATAACCGGTAGCGCCGCTTGTTGTCATCTCAGACATCATATAGAGAGCAAGATCTTTTGCAGTCACGCCTTTTCCCAGCTTGCCATCTATCATAATACGCATAGTTTGCGGCCGAGTTTGCAAGACACATTGCGAGGCCATTACCATTTCCACTTCGCTCGTGCCGATACCGAAAGCCACTGCTCCCATCGCACCATGTGTCGACGTATGCGAGTCACCGCACACAATCGTCATTCCCGGCAATGTTAAACCACGCTCCGGACCTACCACATGAATAATGCCATTCTTTTTATGCAGCATACCAAAATGAGATAATCCGAATTCTTCCGCATTCACAGCCAATGTATCTACCTGTGTTCTGGAAACAGGGTCTTCAATCGGTTTATCCTGGTCGTGTGTCGGTGTATTGTGGTCGGGCATACAATAAATCTTTTCCGGACGAAAACACTTAATACCACGCGCACGCAATCCGGCAAATGCCTGCGGACTGGTTACTTCATGACAATAAAGCCGGTCTATATATAACTGTGTAGGACCATCTTCTATTTTCTGAACTACATGGGCATCCCATATTTTATCAAATAATGTATTCATATTTAAGCTATTATATCTTTAATTACTAAAATTCATCTTGTAACTTTAACTTCTAACTTCTCATCTACTTGAACTTATTGATACAGTCAATATACGCTTCAACCGATGCGGCAATGATATCGGTATTCGCACCGAAACCATAATAAATATGATTATCATATTCCACCTGCATGTGTACCTTGCCCATATCGTCGCTACCTTTACTGATAGCCTGAATGGTGAACTCTTTCAACGTCATGTGGCGGTCTATTATCTTTTTCAACGCTTTTATTGCAGCATCCACCGGACCGTTCCCACTGGCTGCCGCTTCAAATTTCTCACCTGAAACATTCAATCCCAAACTGGCAACCGAACGTACCCCCACTCCACTCGTCACTTGCAGATATTCCAACTTGATACGGTGGTTCTGAGTACGGTCGGCTCCGGCAAGCAGAAGAATATCATCGTCATTAATATCCTTCTTCTTATCAGCTAACTTTAAGAATGCCTCATATACCTTATCCAGATTTTCCTGATTCATATCAACTCCAAGTACCTGTAAACGATTCTTCAAGGCAGCACGTCCGCTACGGGCAGTCAATACGATGGCGTTATCATCAATACCCACGTCATGCGGATTTATAATCTCGTATGTCTGTACATTCTTCAACACGCCATCCTGATGAATACCGGATGAATGTGCAAAGGCATTACGTCCCACAATAGCCTTATTGGGTTGTACCGGCATATTCATTAAACTTGAAACCAGCCGGCTCGTCGGATATATCTTCTGCGTATTGATATTCGTTTCAATCTTAATATCATTATGACATTTAATAATCATAGCCACTTCTTCAAGGGAAGTATTTCCGGCACGCTCTCCAATACCATTAATTGTCACCTCTACCTGCCTGGCACCGTTCAGCACACCTGCCATTGTATTGGCGGTAGCCATACCTAAATCATTATGGCAATGGGTAGAAAGAATTGCCTTATCAATTCCATTCACATGCTCCATCAGGTATTTAATCTTCGCACCATATTCCGAAGGCAAACAATATCCCGTCGTATCCGGTATATTCACCACCGTAGCGCCTGCCTTGATTACAGCTTCTACCACACGTGCCAGATATTCATTATCCGTACGTCCTGCATCTTCTGCATAAAACTCTACATCATCTACGAAACGGCGGGCATACTTCACAGCCGCTACCGCACGTTCAATAATTTCTTCACGATTGGAATTAAACTTATACTTGATATGCGAATCAGATGTACCAATACCTGTATGGATACGTTTACGCTTAGCAAACTTCAATGCGTCCACAGCCACATCAATATCTTTCTCCACTGCACGGGTCAGAGCGCAAATAGTAGGCCACGTCACCGCTTTCGAGATTTCAATTACCGAATTAAAGTCCCCTGGGCTGGAAATAGGGAATCCGGCTTCAATTACATCTACCCCCAGTGCCTCCAATGCCTTAGCTACTTGAATCTTTTCCACTGTATTCAATTGACATCCCGGAACTTGTTCACCATCGCGGAGCGTCGTGTCGAAAATAAATAATTTGTCACTCATTTCTTATTGTTTTTATAAATTATTGCCATTAAAAAAGCCTTTCACACTTTGGAAGTGAGAAAGGCTTTCGTATATTCTAATCATTACCTATATTTACGCACAGCACTCACTTCCACTAATCATTGCCAGTAGAATAATAATGCCACACAGTAGAATATATGTAAAATTCCGTATCATTTTATCTTCTTATTTTAATAACGGTGCAAAGGTATAGATAATTTCGTTCTGTACAAACAAAATCGTTACTTTTTTCATTAAAAAAACATCATTCTATAAGATATTTATGATTTTGCCCGACAATGTATAACAAAAAAGAGGGTAGTCAAAAGTAACATGCCCTCTTTCTGTATTGTCCTATGCGAGTAATAATTACTTCTTATCGCATTCTTTTTTCTCCTTGCAGCAAACCTTTGTGCTATCACAACAAGCAGTAGAGTCAGCTTTGCAACAAGCAGCGGCTGCAGAATCACAAGCCTGAACTTGTTCTACGGCAGTTGCCTCAGCAGCAACTTCTGCATCAGCAGCTTTTTTATTACCACAAGAAGTTACAGCAAAAGAAAATGCTACTGCTACAGCAGCCAAAAATAACTTTGTCTTCATCTCTAAATTTACTTTAAAACGTTAATAATAATTAGTGCGGTGCAAATATAAGAAAACTTTCGTAAACTGCAAACTCTCTTCGATATAACAATCTCAACTACTACTAAGTAGTTGCGCATCTACTACGTAGTAAATCAGACACTACTACCGGCAATCAGATATAATAAGCAGCAATTAAAAAAGCCCCCCGGTCTTTCGACCGGGAGGCT
>NZ_DBDF01000024.1:0-3071 GCF_002293435.1 Bacteroides sp. UBA939
TATTTTGGCGGGTCAAAGTTGGGCTAAGCATAGCAAGGATATTCTTTAAAGACCGAAGCACTTGCAAAAAAAATAAAGAGAAAAGCTGCTTATAAAGTCAGACTTTTCTCTTTATTTATAGAAAGCACAGATATTCTAAGGCACTTATTCTATCTTCTTGAATTGCGAGTGACAATAATTAACATCCCCATTGGCAGCACCCGCTGACCATGCACTGTTGCCCGATGAAACTCCCGTAGGATATGTACGCAAGGTAAATCCTCCAATTACAATCGTACTCGAAGAACTAGTATAGTGTTTCATATCGAATACCAGCCCATCTAACAAATTGAAATTTCCGGAGGCAAGAGAATTAGACGTACTGACTGATACGGTATTGGCACTGCTGTAATACGTCAGTATCCAAGCATCCTTGGTCGGGTCGCTCGGGATTTGTGTACAGATCTTTTGGGCGGTTATTGTGATGACACCCTCGCCTGGCACATATTGCATTACAATATTTCCAATGCTTTCATCTTTCAATATGCCTTTCAGATAGTATGTATTTTCTTCATCACCCTCGACCAGTCTCACACGAGTGGTCTTCGTTCTGGCCGTATTATTATACGTAATAGAATACGCAAGCTCATATTCACCCAGGTAATCGCCGTATTCCAAAGGCAGGAGATACTTCGGTCGCTTGCTCTGTGTAATGGCAAGCGGTATGCGCAGAGCTGTTTGACCTCGCGGAGCAAACCATACAATGGTTGAACGCGTATTCGTTCTGTCATCACTCATAGAAGCGGTCAGCGAGAGGCGGTCTCCCTCTATCGTCGCTTGCAACCAGTCATCTTCTATCTCGACCATATCCATCGGGAAGTCGGCCTCATACGCAAATTCCACGTCTGTTTCGCCAATCCCATCAAGAACGCGCATTCCGATCACTTTCATTTTCACTCCACTTTGGCTTACCGGAATCTGAAAATCAGCCATTCCGTCGGCAGTCATATAAACAACAGCCGTACGTTCTTCAAGCGACAGATTAGGTTCAACAGTCACACTCACTTTAGTACCCGATGTACTAATCTGACACCACGATTCGTTGCTCGTCGCCTTTACATTCGGAGTCTTTATAACAATTTCGCCGCTCCCTCCCACAGATGTGAAAGTGACGTTGGAATAGGCTACTTCTACCCGATGAAACGAACCATCCGTATTCTCATCGCTACAGGCAAACGCCACGACAGCAATGAACATCGACAATATATAATAATATATCTTTTTCATAACTATTCTATATTTCTTTTGAATTTAATAAACGAGAAGTTGGAACCACCAACATTGTCGGAATATGCCATCGACAAACTGGCTCCCGCCATATCGCATACACGAAGCTGGAAACCAAAATAATCGCGGGTCGATACATAGTTGTTCAATGTTAACACCCGCTCTCCGCCTTCATCATTGTTCCACTTACTTATCAAACCGGAACCATCTGTTACGGCATACACGCTAGTAGTTGTTGTACCGGCAAAATATACACGTATTTGGCAATCCTTGCCTATATGGGCCTCATTAGTGCCGGGGTACTTGAATGTAAAATCAGGAATATAGGAGGAGGTGATAATCACACAGCCTTTCAGAGCGTCGTATTTAACTTCCATACCACCCGGAAAGTCGAATACATCTCCCGACAACCAGTAAGACGCACCAAGCACATTGCGTGAAAACGTGACATGTCCTGTCTGAAGCGGTCTATTTGAGCTTGCACTACCTGCCACTGTCGCATCGTATTCAATTTCCCAATCGCCAAGGATACTTCCGTAGGTAAGTTGAAAACCTTCGGGGAATTTTGGTTTCAACGACATGTTTAGGTTCTGGTCGTCTACATATTCTTCTTTTGCGCCATTCCAATTAAGGCCATTAAGCACTATGTCGCCGGATGACGTTGCCCTTGTCGACGTCTTCTTAGAAATAGTTAAAGGCTGGGCAAACACAATGGCATCCGATGCGTAACAGAATGGAACCTCAGTTGCGGAGGCGGTGACACCCTCTGCCCATTCTATGTTCATTTTGCGTTGCACGACAGATACGAAGCCATAAACCTCTCCACCGATGCTAATCTCAAAGGTAGGATAATCAATCATTGAATCGGAGAACCTGGCAATGTCGACGTAATAGTCTGCGACGTTAAAATCATCCGCACATCTCGTCAGCTTCAATTCATTACCACGCTTTTTTCCTCTAAGCGTTATCTCGTTCTTGTCTTCGCTGATGCTCACTACGATGAATTCGTAATCGCCTGCCAGACCATCGGTGTCGGTCGAGCCTTTCACTTCGGAGAAATAGTTAAGCACCTTGTTATACGTGTCGATCGACAGTACCGGCCCTTGCGACTTATCCATTTTCCATTCCGATACATCTTCAACACCCGGAGCCACATTTGTTTGCGTTTCGCACGAAATCGTAACATTCTTGCCTTCAAACTTGAAATGCATGGCGTATCCTCCTATTTTATAATTGACCTCAGGATAATAATTACCCATCCAGCCGTTTGAAGCGCTTCGCAATACCTCTTCACATTCAGCAATAGCCTTATTCATGCGAACAGCCGGTGCATCTTCAAAAATAGCATCTTCTTTGCCGACGCATGAGGTTGCCAACACAACAGTTAGCAACACCCCTATTAGATAGTATATTTTTCGTTTCATAAATTGACAATTATTCTATGGTGGTTAAATCCATTGTGCCAAACACAACGGCATGGCGTTCAAATGTTTCTCTCAAATCGTCAAGGTCTACATTCCAAACCGTCGACATATATTCCTTGATGATAGATAACTTATAGAGAATGATTTCAGATCCGTCAAGCCCTTGCACCGTAGCTTCGCTGTCAGGATCGGGTTTTGCCTTTTCAAGAATTTCTGCCCAGGTATCATCGTCGTCACCATAGAGAGAACGCGTGACGTAAATAGACAGTGTCTCGGCAAAATCTTCAAACTCGTTCTGTCGCGCGTAGCGGCTCACGAATCCTCTCTTGTATGCCATATCCAACGTGTTGGCCGTTTCGTTCCATGTACCTCCAACATAAT
>NZ_DBDF01000024.1:3090-9525 GCF_002293435.1 Bacteroides sp. UBA939
TCGTGGAACATGGTCTTAAGCCAGTTGTCAGTCAACCAGGAAACAGTGGGATGATCAGGAGTATCATTTACCTTATTGATGGTAATTTTTATTCCCGAAGTGGCATAGGCCAGGGTTACCGTACCCGTCGAACCTGTTGTGTACTTTGCGGTACCCACAAGATTGATGACGCGTGGAGAATATCCCCGCGTGAAGTTTATTCCCGCCGACTCCGAAATCACGTCGAGCCACATATACTTCAGTATTTGAGCCACCACAACGCTCTTTTCAATCTTCGCAGGCGTATAGTCAAACTTTACATCCGAATCAACATCGTTCCACTTGTAGTGGAATTCCATATTATACGGATCTGTATAGTTTTTTGTCAACCATATATCAAATGGCGTCTGTTCCTCATTGCTGTCTATAATGATACTCTCTCCAAGTTTCTCATCAGAGCAAGCTGTTATTATAAACGCGAACAGGCAAACGGTAAGTATTACATATTTGTTCATAGCTTCATATTTATTGATTACATTATCTTGGATTGGGCGCGAGACCGGATGCTATCACCTTTTTGGGCAATTGAATGGCAAAGCGTTTGTCACCTACCTGTAGCTTTTCCAATACGCTGACATCGTTCGTACTGGATATTTCACGACGGACAACATCCATTTTCAGTCGTTTCAGGTCGAACCATCTCAAACCGTCGAAAACCGTTTCAATACGGCGGAAGTGAGTCACACAGTTAAGGTACGCATCCTGCTTATCAGAAGCCAACTGAATACCGAAACGCCTCCTGAGCGTAGGTGATTCGGGTGTCCATTCTTCTACATCTTTGCCATAAATTTCGTGCACCCCAGCGTCGGTGAGATTCACGATGTTTACGCACCATGATTCCAGCCACATATTCATATCAGCCAACGCAAGGTCGTATTGCTCGGTCATAATGTATGCCTCGGCGCGGCAAAGCAAGGTCTCAAGTGCAGAGAAGATTACTTTTGTCGCTGTTCTGTATCCCGTATTGTTTACAACATCTGTTGTTTGAAACGTATAATATGTTTTAGGTATTATCACGTAAACAGGAACGGAAGAAGAAGAAGCCGTCCAAACGTATGGATAAAAGGTAGCGGTTGAACCTCCACTGCCCCATATTCCCGGACTTTTCATCAATTCGGTATCGGCCAGATAAGGACTTACCGACCAAAGTTTGCCATCACCATAGTTGGCGTAAACATTTCCACACCGGCTCCTGATGTTGGCTATCATCAGATTAGCCGGTTCTTCCGAAGAGGTGTATTTCTTGGACAGTTCGGCAAAGTTTGTTGAATTCCCAGAACCATAGTTAGGCCAAAAAGAACGACTTGGCAATAAGCTTGCCGGGTTTTTGGTCAGTGTCAGTGTAGCGTACTCAATCACCTTTTGATAGTCGCCCTTATACAGGTAAAAACGTGTAGCAAACGCGTATGCCGCCTTTTTGTTAAAGTGCCATTTGGGTTGCGAATAGCTGTCGTTGTCTACGAGCGGCAAACCGGCAAGGATGTCTTCCTCTATATTTTGGTAGTTCGACAGGACACTCTCACGCTCGTATTTCGGATTGACGGTATTCTCTATCCCTTTCATATAATAAACACCCAGATCACTTGCACTCGTTTCGGCATTGTAGTGTAGGCCAAAAATATTGACAAGAAGAAAATGCGACCATGCCCGGCACATCAATGCCTCGCCTTTCTGTGCATTCAGGCTGGTAGGGCTTCCCAAGTCTTCGATGGCCTGCAACGCTGCATTCGCATGGGCAATGGCATAATAAGCTTCTTGCCAAAAGTCATCCGCCGAGTCTGTGCAATCTTGCACTTGGTCTAACCATAATGCAACTTCAGCATACAATGATTCGTATGCGCTTGATGTGGCGGAAGTGGCATGTCTCTTATCTCCATTATCCGACGAAAGTTCTGCCATGATGATGGGCGGCATCGGGTATGCATTCACAAGAAGCATTGAAACTTTCTCTTCGGTGTCTATATCGGTTCTATTGTCGGGCGATGTATCGAGAAATTTGTCGAAAGGCTCACAGCCGGTTAGCAAGACACCTATAATAAATAGCGTATATAAACTATATTTTTTCATATCATTACTTTTTAAAATTATAGACCTAAAGAAAGGGTAGCCGTAATTTGCTTGGCAAATGGTGAAGATACACCACCGGATTGTACAAACTCCGGATCTTGTCCATTCAATTTTTTATCAGCATAGAGCAGGAACAGGTTCGTTCCCTGAAGTTTTAGCGAGAGGCTGTTCAGCCCGATATTTTTCACATACTTCTTCGGTACGTTATACGACAGGCTGATTTCCTTTACACGGACAAATCCTCCGTCGGCAATACGCTCGGTCGAATAATTGTATGCCGAATACGCATAGCGTACGTTATTATACGCACTGGTTGTTTGGGTGTTGTAAACTTGACGATACGCCAAGACTGCCGGAAGTACGCCGGGTGTATTCTCGTCACCGGGCTTCATCCATCGGTTATTGAACTCAAGCGGAGTAGCCATCAGATCCGAGTAATAACGGGAGAACACCGGATTGAGGCGTACTTTATTGCCGAACGAATAGGTAACAAATACGTTAAGTCTGAAATCTTTATAACGGAATATATTACCCAAACTGCCATACAATGTCGGTTCCATAGAGCCTTCATACTTAAGGAAGCCGGTATTTATGGTTTCCTGGAAGTCGACAAACTGGCTTATCTCACCGTCCGCGTTATAGAAAGTAGGAATACCCTCCTTATTCAATCCTGCAAAAGGAATAGAAAACAGTGCACGGCTCGGATAGCCTACCATTGGCGCGCTCACACCACGCGTAAGCTCGGAAACACTTCGTCCTGTTTCAAGCTTTGTGATCTCTGTCTTGTTGTATGAGAATATGTAGTCGGTATTCCAGGTGAAGTTTTTGCGTTTGATATTCGTTACGGAAAGTTGCAAATCGACTCCGTTGGTTTTCATGGCAGCTGTATTGGCTCTTTTGTTTATGAAGCCTCCGATACCGGAAGTGAAAACAGGTCCTACAAGGTCGTAGTTATTACGCCAGTATATATCGCCGGTGAAATTGA
Source organism: Bacteroides sp. UBA939 (assembly GCF_002293435.1). Classification (GTDB taxonomy): domain Bacteria; phylum Bacteroidota; class Bacteroidia; order Bacteroidales; family Bacteroidaceae; genus Bacteroides. Next base: position 6,182 of record NZ_DBDF01000024.1, read on the forward strand.
TGCGGTTGTCAAGAAATCCCAAATCAACACCGAAATTAAACTCATGCTTCTTTTCGTAAGTCAATTCAATATTGCCAAGAGAGGATATGTAATTGTACATCTCGCGGTCTGTTCCGTTTGGACGCCATTTTTCGGCACTTCTGAATATGATATCCGCATTGGAAAGACCACCTCTTGCTCCCGTAAGGCTGTATGATATGCGCCCCGTGGCATGTGACAGAATTTTCTGTTTGCCAAACCATTCCTCTTCGTGCGCATTCCATGCAAGACCTACGTTCCATGTTGGCAACCAGCGCGAATCGCGCGATTTACCCATCATGTTGCTTCCCTCATTACGGGCAGTAAGATTGATATTATACTTTCCCTTATACGAATAGTTCAGCAATCCGAAGAATGCCACACTGCGGTCTCTGTTTGTCGAGTATGTAAAATAGTCGTATCCTTCGTCGAATCCCTTTCGGAATGCTTCATAGGCATATTTAGACACGTCTCCCATGGAGTATTGACGTCCCCATCCGCGGAACCAGGAACGGTCTTTTTCGGCGGATGTCATTTCCATACCTGCGTACAACTTGACAATGTGATCGTCGAAAAAGATTTTATTATAGTCTCCCGTCAGGCGGAACGCATAGCTCGTTGCCTTACGATCTGTCCGGTCATAGATACCTCCATCGGGCAATACAGTGATAGGTATGTCGTAAGGATTATTAGGGTCATTCCATAGATAGCTGTTATTGTCTAATACATGTTGCTCACCCATGGCTCTATACGCCAAAGCTGTGTTCGAGTTATCCTTAATATTATGTTCAATGGAAGAAGTGCTGTATGTCATCGATCCCAACGCGCTGAAAGTGAGTTCCTTTATGGGCTTATATTGCAATTCACCCTGAATCAGCAAGTCGACAACATTATAATCCATATAATTGTTTTTGAGTTCGTTGTGAATATTAAACGCGGCATAATCGCGCGTATAAAACTCGTTGGGATCTAATGTGCGTGATGTGTTCAAAGCATAACTGTAGGGGTTAATGTCGAACGAACGGGACACTTCGCCATAGAGCGCGCTGACATCTCGGCTCAGTGTGCCGGGAGCGCGTTGCTTACGATACGACAGGGTCGACTTTAAGGATGCGGTAAGCTTCTTACTAATATGGTGGTCTAACTTCATCATCGCTGTGTACCGATTAACCCGACTCGACTCATACCAACCCGGGTCGATCATCATACTTACAGAACCATAGTATTGCGTCTTATCGCTACCGCCACTGATGCCAACGGAGTGGTTCTGCTGCAAAGCCATGGAGAAAAGTTCTTTAAACCAGTCCGTGTTTCTCATTTCCGCTGCGCGCAGGTACGCATTTTTAGCTTTCTCCGTGTTGGGCAACAAGAATCCGCCCATCGTCTCGTCATAAGTGTTCATCATTTCATACATCTTGCCATAAACGCCACTGGTGCGGTCACGGTAAGTATTCGTAAAGTTCAGCCAACCTTTATCCTCCAACTCACGATAGAAGCCCATCTGATCTTGAGAGTTCATGATGTTGAACGTCGAATAACTGGGGACAAGCCGGGTGGTAAATTCACCGCTATAACTGATTGACGACTGTCCCTGACGACCTTTTTTGGTGGTAACAACAATCACGCCCGCCATGGCCTTTGCTCCGTATATGGATGTTGCCGACCCGTCTTTCAGAATATCAAACGATTCTATATCGTTTGCATTCAATCCTGCAATGGCATTACTGATCAGTGTTTCGGCATCTCCTGAAGAAAGGGCGTCCGAACTTACATCGGCCACATTTTCAATAATTACTCCGTCAACAACCCAAAGAGGTTTTGAATCGCCATACAGAGAGGTGGCACCACGTACTTTGATCTTCGGCGCTGTACCGAATGTTCCCGAAACGTTCTGTACCGATACGCCCGCCACACGTCCTTCGAGTGAACGGCTAATGTCGGCAACACCATCGAGCTTTACATTTTCCGACCTCAAATTTGAGGATGCTCCGGTAAACAAGCGTTTATCCATCTTGGTCATACCAGTCACCACAACCTCGTCGAGTATCTGCGCATCGTCTTTGAGTACGATTCGCATCAAGCCCGAGCGAATAGATACGGTTTGTGTTTCCATACCAATGTATGAAATGATAATCTCTTTGGCCGAAGCGGGAATATTGACGACATTGAACTTGCCGTTGAGATCGGTAATGCCACCAAGCCCCTCCGTTCCTTTAATTAGTATCGAAGCCCCAATAATAGGCTCGCCCGTCTCATCAACCACTACGCCTTGTACAGTGCGCTGTTGTTGCTGTTGAGACAACATGTCCGCAGTGTCCCTTTCCTCCGCGGATTTCGGAATAATCTCATCAGAAAACTCTTTTGTTGGAGAGTTCTCAACACGACCGAAGCCGTCAGTAGCATAACTTGCTCCGGCCCCTAAACATAGTAGCCATACCAAAAATGACTTTAACCTTAAGTTTTTCATTGTACAGTTTTTAAGAACATGTTTCGATTTGTTAGTAAATTAATCTCATTTAACACAATATCTTGAAGCGAGAGATTTCATAAGCCATTTTAAGAGCTTTTTCCCTTACTTTAAAGTTCCAACGGCAAAAATATATAAAAAATCGGTTTTTTAAAAAAAAAGAATAAAAAAGATAATAGATTAACCAAAAAAAACATCATGAACCTGTTTAGGTTTTATTCGTTAGAGTTTACGTAAATTAGTGTTTGTATGTCCACGGCTTGCTATTAATTCTCAGATTATGCAAAGCAGCACATGTAGCAAATACCCGTTCCACAAACGAGTTAGCTCTGAGACGACATTCGTCTTTGACTATTCTCATTACCTTGGCACTGCCAATGGCATGTTCCACACGTACCCTAATGCGAGAGACTTCCGTGTTGAAGCCCTTCCCTTTCGGTATCGTCATGGAGCAATACAGGCTGAAACCCTCCCGGGAGAGTTCACAAAGGCGTTGGGAAAGTTCCTTGTCGGTCTGTGCCGACACAAGACCCATTGTTTCAAGGCTCAGGCGAAGGATGTGGGTCACTACGGCGTTTGCCGTTCATCTCATGTTCAGACAAGTAATCGTCATGCGCTGCCTCGAAGAAGGGAAGCAGGTTGGGAAACTGAGCATGGTCCATGCCGGTCAGGGAGCGGAAACTCTTGGGGTTATCTTTATGGTCGGTATAATTCATGCAAATAAAGGTACGCGCATACGCGATAAATAATAAATCTAAGTTACATTAACTCTAACCTGCATTATTCATGCTTCAGGAGTTAGCCTGCATTATTCATATTTCAGGAGTTTATAAGCAGGACTATCTCTATTCTCCTCCTC
>NZ_DBDF01000173.1 GCF_002293435.1 Bacteroides sp. UBA939
GCTAAATTATTATTTAAGAAAAAAGAATCCGCGTTCGTCCGCTTAATCCGTGTCGTCCGCGTACCCATTCTCACTGCTAAATTATCTCTCTGAATCTCCGAAGCAAAACAATGTACCCTTCACAGTTAGAACCATAAAATGGTCTTTAATAATTGCAGGAGAGCCTGTGATTTGTTCGCCGGTATCATATTCCCACAGAAGTTCGCCGGAATCTGCATCAAAGATAGAAACAATTCCGGTTTTGGTACATGCAATGACCTTATCGTTGCATACTACCGGCGCACTTTCTCCAACTGTTCCTTTAAGCAAGTACTTCCAGTTTGGGTTACCGCTCTTACGGTTTACGGAGCAGAGGTTCCTGTCGCCGGAGAAAACGAACAAAGCCTCATCAGAGACAGCCGGAACCGAGACAAAAGAACCGTTTTCACTATCTGCCGTAATAATCTTGTTATGACGGATGATTCTACCTTCTTTCAATGCAAGCTCATAAATATTACCTGAGTAGTCCCCTACGTAACAGCAATCGTCCATTATGGCAGGAGAAGCCGGAACGTAAGCATCTAATAATAAAGAATCGGTTTGAACGCCCGTCCGGCAATCAATGACACGTACATAAGCATCGCATCCGCCAAAAACGGCATATCCTTTCCAAAGAGCGGCGGCGCCATTCAGGTAGTATCCTGATTCAAAGCGGCTTAACTCTTTGCCGTTTTGAGCATCAACATAATAGAGGAAATTGTCGTAACTGCCGAATACAATTGCTTCACATCCTTCAAATGTCATTGCATTGGGGGAAGCGGAAATCTGTCCCGTAGTTTCATAATTCCAGATTGTATCTTTTTTAGCCAATGAAATAGCAGTCATAAAACCATCTATACGCCCGACGTAAAGAATGGAATCATAAATCATCGGAGTGGCTTCCACTGCAGTTTGCAAATCGTATTCAAAAACGAGTGTTCCATTTATATCGACTCCGCGGACATGTCCTCTCTTATCGCACCAATAGGTTGTCCCATTGTCTATGACAGGGGAAGATGCTGTTTTGCCTTCACTTTTATATGTCCATAAAAGAGTTGGCTTTTCGGGCAGGTCAGTAGTAGTATAACCACTCAGGGAAGGGTCTCCGCGAAATAGTTTCCAATCCTTGCTTCCGGAAGCAAACCGGTTGGAATGACCGGAGCAGGAGAGTAACAAACAGAGAGTTAGTATGGATAATAATTGTTTCATTCTAATTTTTTATATTGGCTTAAAGCTGACTTCGGTATAATGCCCCGGTAGGACAAAGTTCCGCCAATTCTTCGCTAACATGGGTGCGGTTCTCTTCGGGCAGAATGACTTGCATGCCAAAACCGCGGTCTTTGAAAGTAAAGCCGTTTTCACTATTGTACACGCAAAGGCCGCAACGGATGCATTTCGCCTGTTCAAACCACATATTGCCAACGACATGAACCTTATTCATGACCGGAAGAACGGACGACGCATTGTAACGCGGGCGTTTAATGTGTCCGTCTGTTGCGTAGAGGCGCAGTTTGCAATCCGTCCTTCCTGCACAGGCACAATGCAGACACCGTGAAGGAGTGGACACCATTTCCTTTAAACGATTCTTTTCTTTTTCCGTGAACCTTCCCAACCGGGATTGGAACATGTTCTTTTCTTTTTCTCTGTTTTCTTTTTCATCCCTGTTTTGTATTTCTTTCTTGCCTTGTGCTTCATTGCCCGGTAAGGTAAAGCCGTCTTTCCCCATTCCGGTTACTTCTTTAATGATTGTACGTATGGATACGGCTTTGTCAACTGTTCCCCGGCGGCAGGCTTTTTCACAAGGCGCTTTGCATGTATCGCAACTTATTTCGGGAAGGGGAAAAGCTCCGGCTATCACATTATAAGCCTTATCATATTGTCCGGCATCGTAATATCCAAGCATCCCTTCTACATCAAGGCCTTTAGGACAAACCATAGAACAAGGAGCTTCACAGTCCGCCCGGTGGTCACTCAACAATAGTTCCAGCGAAAGAGTGCGTGACAGAAGCACATCTTCGCTATCGGTTGTGATTTGCATACCCTCTACCGGATAGGTGGTACAAGACGGAATGATTTGACCGTTTACCGTGTTTTTGACGGCGCAAACCATACAGGAAGATTTGTGTACAGCTCCTTTGGCGTAACACAAAGAGGGTATGGCATACCCTGTCCGGCGCGCGGCCTCAAGAATTGTTTCGCCTGCAAGTACTTCGACGGGGTTATTGTTTATGGTTATCTGCATATCTGATATCTTTATTTATTGCTGTTTTCATCTTCCTTCACATGTACAAATGGGCGTGAACTTATATCCCTTGGCTGCATTCTTTTCAAGATCACCGATAGCGGGAAAAGGAATGTGCATGCCGGCAACCAGTATTCTATGTTCCGCCAGATATTTCATTAGCTTCAAACGTGATTCTATGGCTTTTTTAGAGTTTACATCGTACATAATAACAGTGGTTTCCGGAGAAGAAATTTGTATCGCCATTACATGGATCAGATCCCCCCAGATGAACATCTTCGAGTTATTGGATTCCAACATGTAGCCGGTGTGTCCGAGAGTATGCCCATAAGCGGCAATACCGCGGATACCCGGAAGCAGTTCCTTTGTGTCTTCTATGTCTCCCGGGATGAAAAGGTGCAGTTTGTCTTGATAAGCACGGATGACATTGCGTGCCTGTATGAAACCGTCCCGGCTGTCCTCGGGTGATTCTTGCATGGCTTTATCGCTCATCCAATAGTCGTGTTCTGCTTTGGGAATGTACAATTCAGCCGAAGGAAAGGCTTTCTTCTGATTCTGCAAAAGGCTACCGATATGGTCGTAGTGCATGTGGGTAAGCATAATGGCATCTACATTCGCTGCGGTTTTTCCGTACGCTTTAAGATTATCAAATAGTTTTTCATCATATCCGGCATCAAAAAGGATGGTTTTACTCCCTGTCTCTACTAAAAAGGCACTTACGAAGTTAGGGGATATATCCTCAGAAAAGATTTGTAGCGGCGCCTCTTCCGTAGCATCACTTTCGTTGTTTGGCTGTTGTTTCTCACTGAGAACGGTAACAGCAAACGAACCGACATCAAATGTGATAACTCCTTCTTGTGCTTTTATCCGGTATCCGGGCAAAAGCAGTATAAGCAGGAGGCTCCATTGGACTGCTGATTGTGAAATTGTAAATCGATTGTTCATAATAGTTTAATGTTATATTAAAATGGCTTTCAGCCGCATACACATAAGTATTCGTTGCAGAACCGGGAGAATTTGGATATTGTTGCACGAACACGGCAAAATTAGCAAATTATATGAGATGTTGCTTATTTCTTGTATCTAAATCTTTTGTCAGACTGGGAATTTTACCCCAAAGTAACGTTTTAAAAATAACTTGGTACAGATAATGACGGCACTGATGAGATGCAGTCCCTTTCTTTCATCAGAAACTGTCCCAACTTATTTTTTTACGCTTACTTAATAGAAAAATCCCGATGATACATGCAGTGCTAATCATCGGGATTTTTAGTTAGTTTGAGCTTTGCCTAAAACTTATATCCTGCTGCAATGTGAATAATATTCAGTCTATCTATTTTCGTATCATTACTTGTCTTTGAATTCTCAAGATTGAAATACATGGATGCTTGCAAAGTCACGGCATGGTTGTTCTTCAGCAAATAGTCTGCCCCGATTGTGGCATATCCGCCAAAATAGAAATTCCTTGTCGGATAGGGTTCTTCAAGCGGTTTTCCTTCCCTGTATATTGAAGTAAACTTACTGTTATCTGCAAAAGCAAAGGTATGTGATAGTCCTGCTGCTATAAATGGGCGTATTTTAGAAAGAGGCAGCGTGCATTCCAAGCCAACCTTGGCGTTACCTGTCATGTGTTGGATTCTGATAGTGTGTGTTGCATTTCCGCCGGCTGCCTTACGTGATTTTGTTGCATCGATTCTCGACAGAGCCACTTCGACTTGCGCTCTCAGATACTTTGACCAGCGGGGATTGAATACGCTTATCTTCGCTCCAATCACGGGTTGTACGCCTTGTATTTTCATTTCCTCAGTAACATGCGCATTGGCTGTATACGTAGCCAGCTGCACACCGACGAAAGCTGAGATTTCGGCTTTTATGGAACGCTCGTCAGGATGTTGGTTCTCATAGATGATACACGGTTGTCCGGGAGTGCAGGTTTCGGCATGGTAAGTTTGTGCAATGTCGATGAAAGAAGCCTGGGTGAATGTCATTTTATCAACTTCACCCATCACCATCGGGTAGTCTTTGAAATAATACTTCACGTGCCCCACGTACTTATTATCTTTGATGACCTTCACGCCTTCCACCTTGTCAGGTTCCTTGGTAAATGCGTTCATCTGTCCGCCTTTCTCGAAGAAGTAGTAAACATTGTCTCCATTTCCTTCGCTATCGTAGTAATAAAGATCAATGGTGCCATGCACTAAGTATTCCAGGAAAACTGTTTTCGTTTGTCCGTCTATCGTCGCATCATGCGATATATAATATTTGCCATTCGGCATGAAGCGGTATCCGGTAATATCTCCAGGATAATAAATCGTTTTGTCTGCTTCCTCATTGGTCTTAAACTCACATTGGCGGGCGTTCATGTTGTCTGTCCGGAGGTTGATAAGCCCTTCTATTGTGTCTTTCTCATTGGTAATGATGTATCCTTTCTGATAGTTTTGAGCATTCATGCTGGTAGTTAGCAATAGTAAGAAGAAAGCGAATGTTGTGAATGTTTTTGTTTTCATACTTATAAATGTTAATGTAATAATTGTACCCTCATTACTTTGACACTATCGGTCATTTTCTAATAATACCGCTAAATTAATAATATATTATCATTTAGCGGTATTATTATATATATTATTTATGAGAATCAGGAGTTAAAGTAGTTATCTAACTCCTGCACTGTGAACAATGCAGGCTCTATCACACACTATCTGCTCCGTATCAAGTCCGTATCAACCCCGTACCAAATTCGGTTAAGGGTACCTTTATACGGAGAAGGTACGGAGTTGGTAAGGCTTTGACACGGCGTTGGTACGGAGATAACTCCTTTAACTCCTGATCCACATTATTTATATATCGCTTATTTGCGCAATCGCACAGAAGTTATACTATTCCCGGATAATAAGACATACACTCCATTGCCCTCTTCCAGAGATTCAACCTTGACAACTTCCATGTTCTTGTTCTCATTGGTTTCAACAGCACTTGCACTCTTCACCTCTGCCAACGGTATTTCTACAAATTGGGTAGCCGCTGTCATATTCAGTAATACCACTGTTACTTCATCACTTGTTTCGTTGAGGTAAGCTGTGGCGTATATTCCGGTATTATTCGTAACAGCCTTAATGCGCGTAGCGCCTGTGGCATACTGCGAATAATGAGCCATGATGTAGCCGTTCTTTGTGATTTCACCTTCATCCACCGGGCAACGTGCGTCGGTATCGCCCATCAATCCGTAGAAACGTTTCAGGTACCAGTATACGTATGCGCTGCTATAACCTTCCATACTCATGTGAATTTCTTTGCCGAGATGGTTGAGGCTGTATTGCCACTTCTGGAACTCCCATTGCGACGGGTCTTCAGATTTCTCTCCATCGTTGAAAAGATGCTCCGTCATCCACCACGTTTTTCCCTGAATGCGGGAATAGAGACCACAGATATAATCGTGACGGTTTTTGACATATCCGTTATTCAAATCCAAAAAGCCCTGATAGAGATGTCCTGCCACAATATCAGTCTGTGCAAAAGCTACGGCATCGTTGATTATCGGATCGGTGTATTCGGGTTGTGTACCACATGCCTCGGGAGACATCAGTTTGACACCTGTTTCACGGATGCCGGCACCATATTGCTTCACGAAATCTACTACTTCCTGCGGTGTCCAGTACGTGAACTCCATATCCGGCTCGTTCTGGACAGATATAGCATAGAGATTCACCCCATTCTGTTTCATGAAGTTGATATAGCGGATCAGATGGGCGGCGTATGCTCCGTAGTTCTCCTTTTTGAGGTGCTTAACATCTTTGCCGTTCACTTTGATTGTCTCGGAAAGAGCATTTGTGCAGTCCCACGGGCATGCAAAGACGATTGCTCCGTTGGCTTGCGCTGTCCTGGCCGCTTCCACATCGGCATTCCAGTCTGATTCGTTGGGATAAATCATCAGGCGGAGGATAGAGTAGCCTAATCCACCAGGCCCATACATTTTAGCCATCTCAGCAGCGGTTATCAAGTTGTTTCCCAGCCATATTTTGGGATTGTACATTCCGCCGAATCCCACTACCGGCTGATACTTGATTGAAGGGTCAACATTGAGTGTCACTGACCTGAATGCCGGTTCCTGTTCTAATAGCAAATCGGTAGTTTGTTGATTGGTCTTGTCAGTAAGATGAATGGTCTGTGTGCGTTTCTTCATGGTAGCGTTAGCGTTGCAGATGACCTGAATCTTTGCGTATTGTTTTTCTCCGTCACTGTTTCCGCCCGACGTTGGAGTTATGCTTTTCACAATATCTCCCTCCCCAAGGGTTATCTCCCAAGATGTTTTTGCCCAATCGATAACGACATCTGTTTGATTCTCGCCGGCGCTCACAGTGATAGATTTATTAAGGAAGAGCGCATATGCGCTCTTCCCTTCATCTACAATTGCTTCTTCATTTCCTCCATCTGAACAGGCTCCAAAGAGGATGCCTGTCAGAAAGAAGCAGAATAAAAATACAATGCTTTTCATATATGAAAACTTTCTTAATACCTGGGATTATTTCAATCCCTCAACTATACCTTCATACATTCCATTGCGATTGTACCCCGATGTCCAAGGACAGATTTCATTGCCTGTGCTTGCCTCGGTGATACTTGAAATAGAGATACCGGATTGCTTATCCGATGCAATAGCCCTTCGGTATTCTTTCATGATGAAAGCCATATAGTTTGCAGCCGCTGTCCGTTCATCGGCAGTTACTCTGCCGGCTTGAATGAGATTGCCTTCTGCATCTTCCACCATCATGCTGAGATCGGATACACGTACCAATTTACCGGTTTCTGCAAGCTTGCCGAACAATTCGGTAATCGCTTCCTTATTGGTATTTTGGAGAGCGGCGTCTTTAGAATAAACCGCACGGAGAATGATGTTGTATCCATCAATCTTAGTCACATTGTCTGATTCCCAGCTATTTACCAACGCAATTAATTCGTCGGCCTTTTGACCCATTTCGTCTGTTTGATTAAACGTATTGCTGACGAAGAGTTTTAGAGCAACTGTCGCTGTATCACGAGCCAGTTTCACGGCTGTGCGTCCGGCTTCTACATCGCCCAAGTACTCACCCCAATTGAAGGTGTCGCCATTCACGGTCTTGTCAAGCGGTTCGCCTATAATGTTCCATACATTTACAGTCTCACCTCCGGTGTTTATCATGCCGCCGATCCACTTGTTCAGTTCTTCCGTCAAGAGAGTCTTTTTCTCTTCGGGAGTTTTCTCAATGATGGCGTCTTCGGCTTTCCATTGGAGGTTGATATTCTTGACGTAAGCGTGCCATTCGCCCGAACCTGAACCTACAGCCAGTTCTATTTCGGTCAAATCCTTCAGGGAGTTGGGGATGGCTATTTTTCCACCTCCCGATGCTTCACCTTCTTTCAGGAATGTAATATAGATTTCTCCCCATTTGTTATCTTGACAGCCGAAATTGTACGGCCCTTGTCCGCAGTTAAATTCTTGCCCGTTAATCACTACTCGCATGCCGTCTCCCCAGCCACCTTTACCGTCTACCAGGTACATGCTAAGAGAAATACCTACGTAGTCGCCTAACGTTTTTCCTTCTTGCAATTGTACGGTGAATTTAGGGTAAGATCTATTGCAGGGAGTAGCGGCTGTACCTACGTGTAATACTTTAGCGTCGCCACCTGCAGGGTCATTCTCTATTATGGCTTGGTTGCCATTGGTCATCGGATAAGACTTACCGAGTTCATCTTGTGAGAAATCAATTTTGGTAAGACCAGTTCCGGCAAGCTCATAATTCATCACGATGTTGTCGAGATAGTATTGTGCTGCTCCGGAAGCTGTTCCAACGGCCAGTTCAAACTCTGTAAGCTCTTGCAGATCACTCGGTATCATGAAGCCCGGAACTGTGGTGCTTTTCAAGTTAATGATTGCTCCGCGATTCCAAATGTTGGGATCACAGCCGAGTCCATCAGCATTGGTTCCTGGATCAAATTCTCGTCCATTGATAAAGACCCTCATACCTATTCCATATATACCGTCACTGTTCACAATACGCATATCGATGGTCAGATTAACGTAATCGCCCAGTTTACGGCCTTCCGGCAATTTTACATTGAACTTGGGATGCGAATAGGCGGCCTTGTCAGACTCGGTACCTATATGCAACGCCTTTCCGCTTTTGCCATCGGGATCGTCCTCTACCACTGCCACGCTTCCGCCGGTCATGCCGTAAGGCGTACCCAGTTCATCATTCTCGAAGTCGCAGATCACTGTCTTGCCTCTTTCGGGCACGAAGGGGATGATGATGGGTTCCATCAGTCCGTTATAGTAAGCAGTGCGTTGCCCCTGGTTGGAGAAGAGCGTACCGCCATAAAGCGTTACACCTGCTTCTTTGGCTGCATCAGATACTAATTGCATGTTACCAAAGTCGTAAGTTCCATCTTCTTTCAACGAATTGGTGGGAATGAAAGCACCGCCGATATCTATACCGTCAAAGTTACTCAGGATAGTGCTGTAACCGATGTCTTTCTTCATAAAGTCTGTTGGAGACATGTTTGCCGTAAACTTGAACGGCGAACCGGCATCACGGTTGATGTACGATTTCAGCAAGTCGAAGCTGGCCAGGTATTCGCTGTTGGCCACTTCTTCAGGCTTCTCCACCTGAAGGTCGCAGTCGTACTTATCGGTGCATGCCATAACCGTTACACACATCATGGCAATACCGATTATCTTATGATTAAAGTATTTCATGTTTTTTTAATTTAAACGTTTATATCCGGATAATACTATCTTATATCTATTTCGAATATTCCGGCACCCTGTACGGCACGGCTACTCAATACCAATGTATCTTTGGTGGCGTACTGCATGTTCTTGGTTTTGAAATCAACCGTATAATCCAGATAGATAGCATTACGATCTTTGCCACCAAGACTGTTCTTCTCACCTTTCTTCACAAATTTACCGGTACCGGAAATGGTGAAGTCGTTGGAAGTACTGCCTATGGTACAGCTACCGTCTTCAGCAAAAGCCAGACTGAGATTGTAATTGAAAAGAGTGCCTTTGGCATCTTTGGTTGACAAGGTCAGAATGTTGTCTTCCAAACTCTTGGTTGTAATGTTTACCTTCTCGTCTTTCTCTACATACTGCTGATGACGCACCAATTGTGAAGGAGTACCGTCTATGACAGCCTGGTCTACTCCACGACGCAGGTATTCGCCATGCCAGGGGTTAACGTACTTCACGGCATACAACACGAAATTTTTGGGCTGTATGCTCCAGTCACTACTGTTTGTCAACATAGGGTTTGTTACAGCAGCCTTACCCTGAAGGATGGAGTCTGCGCCTTGTACATCCGTCATTCTCAAAGGAATTACGTAGTAGGTGTCAAGAGACTTTTCATCTTCAAAGAATGCGTCATTAAGCTGTATCTCTATACCACCCATAATTGCACCCTTGGGAATCTGGATCTGTGTGGAAGCCGCTGTATAATAGGAAGCAGGCATAGGGGTAACAGGAATGTCGGTTCCTTTGAAATAGAGATTATCGCAAAGGGATTCATCCACTCTGGTGTCGATAATTACATTTTTACGGTTGGTATATCCGCCGCCCCAGGCTGCCTTGATGACCATCTTATGCTGGTTATCCAAAGAATTGTCGAGGAATTCTTCTTCACCCAGTTCAATGGTGCGCAAGCCATACTGGTTGGCAAAATATACGGTTTGATAATCGAAGTCGGAGAATTCATTATCCGGACTTTCGCACGCAGTGAAAGACAAGAGCAATGAGGCCAGTCCGATATATGCTAATTTCTTTTTCATATCATTCTATTTAATTAATAGTATTCACAATTATTGGTTATTTCCATCCTTTGTTCTGGATGATGTTGTTGTACTTTAGTATCTCAGAGTTGGGGATGGGACAGCAGTACATGTAGTCTTCGTACGAACGTTCTTCTACGGTTATCTTCTGGTAGCTGTTACCGCTCCAGTTAATTCCGTATACCGGTTCGTTCAGGTCCATCTTCCAACGGCGGATATCCCAAAAGCGGAATCCTTCGAAGCAGAGTTCCAACCGGCGTTCGTTGCGGATCAGTTCACGCATTTTGTCTTTGTCGGCAGCACATGCTTCCAGATAGGCATCATCGGAACCACCTACGCCGGCACGTTGCCGGATGGTTTTGATTACATCGTAAGCAGAGTAAGCTCTTCCATTACCGTTTTTCGGTCCCCAAGCTTCGTTGGCTGCCTCAGCGTAGTCCAGATACATTTCGGTGTAACGGATACGGGGAGTGTAGTGCGGCTGTCTGGTGACAGATGACGGGTTACAGTTTACATCCATACGCAGACGTTTTCTCAGGTAGTAGCCGGTACGGGTCGAGCGGTTCTCGGTTACATTAACACCATCCTGATTTCCCACACTGGTATTGATGGTTACGATCTTCTCGCTGATAGTACTTCCATTGTAAAGGATGTATTTACCCAAACGTGGGTCACGTCCTGCATAAGGATTATTGGCATCGTATCCGCTGGTTGCTACATCACTGATGGGATATCCGTTGGCCATGGGGAATGCATCCACCAGGTTTTGCGACGGATTCATATTACCATTACCGTACAAGCTCGGTGGAAAGTTCTGGGTTTCCTGGTCGTTATCACCACTGCCTTTATTTCCTCTCCATAAGATTTCATCCGGATTTGCACCGTTCAAAATGTTATTTACGATACCCGGCGCATAATATTCAATCCCGTCGGAAGCAATACCCGACACACCTCCTTTATAGTCTATCACAGCGGCTGCGGCATTGGCGGCATCTGCCCATGTGGCAGTGTTGGAAGCATCCTGGAAAACAGGGCTGGCTGCCAGTGTGGCCATACGTGTACGGAAAGCGCGGGCTATAATTCCATTATACAACTGACGTGCTTTGCTACCCATAACAGTATTGTACTTGCCAACATCTGTTGTGATGCTCCGGAAGTCTTCAGGAACAGTTCCCGACACGTCTTCATACTCATAGGGAAGCCTTTTTTCTGCTTCGGAAAGGTCTCTGTAGATTTGCTCTACACAAGCCTGGAAGGAAGCACGTGGCTGGTTGAAGTCCGAGTCTACTGTCTGAGGCGCTGTCAGTATGGGTACGCCGAGCAGTTCATTGTTTTCACCGAAACCGGCATGGGCGCGGAGCAGGTAAAAGTAGAACATTCCACGGAGTCCGTAAGCTTCGCCTGTGAGGCGTTGTGCGAACAATTTGTTCAGCTCTGCATCATCCGACCATTTCACACCTTCCACATTCTTCAGGAAGATGTTGATGTATTGAATGGCGCCAAAGGAGTTGGTCCACTGACTCTGCGGATTGTATGAGCTTGTGGTCCAGGCGCCGGTGGCCATCTGCAAGTACACATTGCTTGGCTGGTTGGTCACTGCATCGTCCGTACCATATTCGCTGTTATCGTAATAGCCCGGAATCATACTGTATACATTGTGTAAGATTCCCCGTGCATATTCCGCATCGTTGTACATTTGCTCTTCGTTTGGGAAGTTCTCAATCGCCGGTGCAAACAAATCATCACAGCCGGAGAGCATCAGGGCGCCTACTGTAAAAAGTGTTATTATCTTTTTCATAATCTTCTTCTTTATTAATCAATAAAATCAGAATGCAGCCTTGAAACCTGCATAGAAGTTGCGGCATTCCGGGAAACCGGTACTCAGTTCCATGTGCTCACGTTCTTTGGAAATGGTAAGCAGGTTGTTGCCACCACAATAGACACTTAAACCGCGAATAAATGTTCCTTTAAGAGTATTTTCAGGGAAGTCATATGTCAACTGTACCTGGTTCAAACGGAAATAGTTGCGCTTGTACATCCAGAATGTGGAGTTGCGGTAGTTGTTGTCACCGTTGGTGGTAGTCAGGCGCGGATAGGTAGCTACGTCTTTGGTTTCCTCTGTCCAGCGTCCCCATACCACTTCCGAGAACTTGCTTGTACCGCGGTTCCAGTAGTAAGAACCGCCTTTGAAGTCTACTGCTCCGGCCTGTCCCGTTCCTATGGCGAACAGCGAGAAATTCTTATATTTCACGGTCAGGTTCAATCCGAAAGAGAAAGGAGGAGCTGACCAACCGTTCTTTCCTAATTCAATCTGGTCTTTGCTGTCGATTACATCGTCCTCGTTGATATCCTTATACTTCAGGTCGCCCGGCTTTACCACACCAAATGTTTGTCTGGCATGATTGTCGATGTCTGCCTGATCCCGGAAGAAGCCTTCGGATACATAGCCGTAATAGGCATCGAGTGCACGTCCTGCGCGATATTGGTAGTCTTCGTCGTAAAGTTCATCACGTATCAGCGCTTCGGAAGAGTAGACCATGCCGTTGAAACCAAGGGTTACGTCAAAGTCGCCGAATTTCTGGTTGGCACTCACTGCGAAATCAAAACCACTGCGTCTGTCCGCATTGTAATTAATCCATGGCATGAAGGAGGAGTTGGCGCTTACAGCGAAATATGAAGGATAGATGAAAGAAGAGCCTTGGGTAAGCAAACCTTTCGTGTCTTGCCTGAAGTAGTTGGCGTTCAGCGTCAACAGACGGTTGAACAGGGTGGTATTGATACCTGCACGGAACTCTTCGCGTGTGACGAAGCTCAGATTGGGATTGTCACCGCGCCTGGAAGCCGGAGTCCATCCGCCAGCCGTACCATCGTGCCATTGTACATAATAGCCCTCGTTCTCTCTTCTGGAGAAAGTACCTTGATACAGGTAATAGTCTTGGATATCAAGATCCTGATGCAGGTTGGCATAAGAAGCCGTAATCATCAGATCGTCTACAAAGTCCACATTTTCCATAAATTGCTCATTGCTGATTCTCCATCCTAAAGTAACTGACGGAGAGAAAGCGTTGCGTTTGCCCTCAGGCAACTTGGCCGAATGGATTACGGCACCGCTGAAGTCGGCATAGTATTTACGGGCGTAGTTATAGGACGCACGTAAGCCTAAGTTCACATTGCTGGTGCGATGGTAATCACTGCTTTCATGGTTTTCGTCGGCAGAATTCTGTGTCTGATAACCCCAGCCTATGAATGTGGCCGCTACGTTGTGGTTCTTTGCAAAAGTACGGGCATAGTCGAACTGTGCGCTGAACATCATGGTCTGGTCGTAAGTAGACTTGCCGACATATTCGTTAGGATTAGGTTTTGCGTCATCATTATATTTATTCAGAGCGATAATCATATCCTTACCGTTCACTTGAGACCAGGTAGGCGCGTAAATAGCATAATTCTCGCTGAAAGCTTCCGAATAGTAAGAAGTGTAATCCACGCTATACGAAGTCTTAAACGACAATCCTTTCAATACGGAACCCAGGTCGGCAGTAAGGCTGACGTCGAACATAAACATACGCGCTTTCTCCTTGACGTAACCGGAAGCCAGCAGGTCGGCAAAAGGATTGGTCAGGTCGGACGATGTTCCGCCAAGCAGGTATTTACCGTCAATCAGGTGATTACTGTTGGTAATATATTCCTGTATCTGGGCGACATTGGTATCCATCATGTCGATGGGCAACAACGGAGCAAACCAGTTGGGACGCAAAGTGGATGCGGCTCCCCAGAAGCTTCCGCGACCTGCATACTGATCGGTCTGGACAATTGCCGCATTGGTACTGGCTTTCAGCCAGGAGGCAAGCTTCATATCTACATTACCTCGCACATTGAGACGCATGTTGTAGGCGTTTTTGGACTCACCGTATTTCAACAGGTCGTTACTGTAATCAATACCAAAATTCAGATAATAACGCGTGCGTTCATTACCTCCGGATACTTCACCGGTTACATCGGCATCGTAGTAGCTCTTTCTCAGGTAATCCGAACTATAAAAATCAATGTTCGGATACCGGTAAGGGTTGGTTCCCATAGAGGTGTTGTAAATATCCGATGCACTGTACCTTGGAGCTAATCCGTCATTACGGGCGGCTTCGTTGTAAAGGGTCATGTAACAGTCCGAATCCAGGTATTTGGGATAAGCCTTGGGCACATTAATACCTGCATTGGCGCGCACATCAATGCGCATCGGTTCGTTTTTACCTCGTTTGGTAGTAATCAGGATAACACCTTTTGCTGCACGGCTACCGTAAAGTACCACAGCTGCAGCATCTTTCAATACCGAGATATTCTCTATTTCGGAAGCGCGTACATGGCTTGTACTGCGAGGTATACCGTCTATCAAAATTAGTGCTCCCTGCCCCCAGATGTTGCCGGTGTATCCACCTATCATATCCAGACCTACCAAGCTATTGGAGCTATTTACCTTTTTGGTCAATTCGGACGTGTTGACCGTAGAAATGGCATGTGTCAAATCTTCCTGGGCAACTGTGCCGAAAGCCACATTCACCAGGCTATCCTTGTTTTCTTCTTGCGCCTGGATGTTCCCTGCCTGAAACAGAGACATGGCGAAAACAGTACAGCCAATATATATAAACTTTCTATTCATTTTTTACGTCATTAATTAGTTAATACGTCAAGATTTACCATCCGGGATTCTGATAGAATGCGTCATACATGCTAACATCCTTTTTGGGAAGCGGATACCAATAATGTCTGTCGGTATATTTACGCTCCACCAATGGGATTTCGCGCAGGTTTATGATAGCGTTTTCTTCCGGTGCATCATAATTGTAATCATTAGGATCGGCGCGGTCGAACTCAATCTTGGTCTTCACCGTATAAGGATGTTGGGTGAGAAGCATCCAGCGGCGAAGATCCGTAAAACGGAAGCCTTCGAAAGATAGTTCCACAGCACGTTCGCGGCGCACTTCACTCAGGAAGTCTGCGGTGTTGCCCAAGAATTTGTCGAGTACGGGGGCTACGCCGGCGCGATCGCGAATCTTGTTCAATGCCTCTTCGGCGGTAAGTGAATAGGTGGTGGCTTTGCCCTTCGGTCCGTTGTATCCTACAGCCGTAGCTTCGGAGTACATCAGATACACATCTGCCAGACGCATAAGGCTGAGGATCAAAATATTGTTTTCTTTATAACCGTCAAACGTGTTCATCAATTGCGGACAAAGCTTACTGTTCATATAACCCGTGAAGCAGCCTTTCAGATCGTTGACTTCTTCACTTTCCCGGCCTCCGGTGAACAGTTCTGATGTGCCGCCTGCACCACCGGTACTTCTCCATTTCACACCGTCAAACATGATGGTCTTGTAGAAACGCGGGTCACGGTTCTTCCAGGGATGCGTGGGATCATAGCCCGATTCGGCGTCAGCCTCTGTCATGTTATTGATCGGATAACCGTTCTGCATACCGTAGTAGTTCACGTAGTTGGCGGTGGGATAAGCCTTGATACCGGAAGCTTCGATGGATTGCGGGCGGAAATCGTTGACCATGTTCCAGCGCCAACGTNNTCCATGAAGATGGATTCTCTTACTCCGTTCAGCTTGCCGCTTGAGTTGTGTAACAGGAAGATGTCGTTGTACTCGGAGAAGTCGGCCAACTCATAACGATTGGTTGACTCGATGAGGACAAGCGCTTGCCCGAGGGCATCGGCACCTCGTTTACACAATTCCACATTGTATTCTCTGGCGCCTCCGGAAGCCCAGTTCATTAACGGACTACCTGCCCAAAGCAAGGTCTTGCCTTTGTAGGCTATAGCCATGATGCGGTTGATACGCATATTGTTCTTACCCAGCGTAGCTTTTCCGACGGCTGTTGCATCCCAGTCTACAGGGAGCAAGCCTTCCGCATGTTCAAAATCGGCTACGCATCTTTCCGCACACTCTTGCCAACTGAGGCGACCCAATGTCGGAGACATGTCCGTAGGTAACACTTCATCAATATATGGCATGCCGCCCCACCATTCCATCAGCATGAAGTGGTACCATGCACGGAAGAAGTAAAGTTGACCTTCTATCAGGTTGCGTTCTTCTTCGGTAGCGCTTACCAGATTTCCGAGGTTGGCAATACCGATGTTGGCTTTACGGATAGCATACCAGGCGTTGGCCCATAAGTGACCTTTGTCCATTCGGCTGTCTGTACCTGCTCCGCCTTGATTATTCGGGTAACCATAGTAAGCAGTTGTCCAAGCCCAAAAGTCTCCGTTGTCCACGCTACGAGCCTGCATACGCAGTTCCTGTGGTTCCCAAAATTCATCTTCGCCGTAATTGAAACAGGTATGTCCTGCATCTTTATTATTTGAAATCGCCGGGATGCTGTTATATAACTCCTCGGTGAAGCCTTGGAAATTTTTAAAGTTCTTGTAGGGGTCATTCTCTGAGTAATCAGTCTCAGGGGCTTTATTCAGATAGTCGGTACACGAGGTCATCCCTATCATGCCTGTCACTGTAATGACCGACATTACAAATAGTTTGTTGATATATTTATTCGTAATCATATCTTCGTTATTATAAAGTTATGTCAATACCAATGTTAAAACGGCGTACCATAGGATAAGCACCGTCCGAAGAGCTTGGGCCGTAGTTGGACTCACGGTCATCGGGCATGTCGGTCCACATGTAGAGATTGTCACCGTTCAGGTAGAGGCGACAGGCATTAACACCCATTTTCTTCAACCAGTTGTTCTTGAATGTATAAGATACTTCGACATTCTTCAGACGAAGGTAGGCACCGTCATACCAGTAACGGGTACCGGCAGCGGCTGCATCTACGGCAGTTCCCCAGCGTGGAGTAGGTAAGGTGGCTGTTCCTCCCGGTGTCCAGTATTCGCCTTCTGCATAAGCAATGTGGGCAGTGGAACGGAATGTCGGGAAGTTGACTTCACGGGTTACATTGGTTACGCCATAGAACTGGGCGAAGCAACTGAATCCTTTCCATTCAAAACCGAGGGAAGCGTTATAGGTATTCTGCGGCGTAGTGGCATACTGATAGGGAGCACGGTCGTCATTGTCTACTATACCGTCGCCGTTGAAGTCAATGATATTGTAATCACCCGGCAATTTCATGTCATTTCCGGTTGTCCAGGTACTGCTACCAAGAACGTCGTCCCAGGTAGCCAGGTTACCATGGTCAATGTATGCATAAACTTGATTGATGGAATGTCCGACTCCTTTCTGATAAGCAGGCAGCAGAGGAGGGTCATCTCTGAAGCGGATTTCATTGATGGCATGGGTCATGCTGGCATTCATCCAGGCGCGCATACCATTTTTGAATACGTGGTTCAAACGCAATTCCAATTCGTAGCCATGACTGTTTACTTTACCCAGATTGGCACGGGGAGCCGTTGCACCGAAATAGGAAGGGATGGCACGGTTGCCGCCGGCAACCAAAATATCTGTACGGGTATCGTTGAATACGTCTACCGAACCTGCTATCAGCCCATCGAAGAAAGCGTAATCCAAACCTATATTGCGTTTCTCCACCGTTTCCCAAGAAAGGTTGGGATTGCCCAATGCCGAAATTCTCCAGAAAGTATAGGGAGAGTTATCCGGATTGATGCTGCCCATAACGGCATTACCACTGTAGCTATACTGGTCACTGTATAAGAAACGGTTACGCATGTTAAATCTCTCCCAGTGAGCAACCACAGCATCGTCACCTACCCTTCCCCAGGAAGCACGAAGTTTCAACATGTCGACAAATTCCAACTTCTTCATGAACGCCTCTTCACTGAGCATCCAGCCTAATGAGAGAGAGGGGAAGAAAGCGAAACGATAATCGGGACCGAATTTCTCGGAACCGTTATAAGCGCCGTTGACTTCCAGGAAATAGCGTGTGGCATAGTTATAGGTAAGACGGAACACCCAGTCTTCCCGGTAGATTGGAAATACACTTCCCTGTGCCTCTTTTAACCGGCTGAATAGACCGAGAGCGGTAACTTCGTGTTTGCCGAAGGTACGGGCATAATCAAACTGTAAGGAATAGTAAAGCTTACGGTAAGTGGCATTGATATCTGCATTACCATTCTGCTGTAGCCAATAGACTGGGTTAATTACCTTGTCGAGTCCGGTACCTGTATCCGGATCGTATCTGTATTTATATTCGCCCGTATCCGGATCCACCCATAAGCGTTGTGCATCGTTGTACTGATCGATGAGACCACGTTTGTTCTCTACGAAAGTGTAGTCCATAGAGACATTCGCCTTGAATCTCAGTCCCTGAGTCAGCATGGACAGATCTTGCTCCAGGATGAAGTCAGTGGTCATCTTGGTGGTGGTACGTTTTTCCTTACCGCCCGTAGCAAAAAGGTAAACAGAGTTGGGAACATCGGCATCTCGTGGAGCATACCAACCCCACATGCCGTTGGAATAAACAGGGCGCATGGCATCGGGAGCAGATTTATAGGCCGAGTTCCAGGCGCCGGTGTCGGTATCACGCATATCCCAAGGTAATTGGCGCTGTGCGTTCGACCCAAACAGATTACTGGAGAATTTGGTAGTCTTGCTCAAATTGAAGTCCAGGTTACTGCGCACGTTAATGCGGTTATAGCCGAAACCGGAGTTGTAACCGCGTCCGTTCTGGAAACTCTTGAACAAGTCACCTTCACTTACGAAATCCACAGCCGCGAAGTAGTTCACAAGTTTGGTACCGCCCGATACGTTCACGCTCGTGTTATAGGACATGGCAGCTTTTTTGAAAAGCTCATCCTCCCAGTTCACATTGGGATAGCGGTCCCACTCGGTAGTATTGGCAGGATAACGATATTTGTTGATGATGTCTGCCGGTGTATAGTTGGCCCATCCGTTAGGATTGAGAGCGGCTTCACGTTCAATGGAGTTGTTCATCAGGTAGAACGTGTCATAGGCGTCGTACTTTTCAGGGAGTTTAGATACAACTTTGGCAGTTACGTTAGCCTTGATTTGCACGTTGGCCCTTCCTTCTTTACCACGTTTGGTAGTAATAAGGATTACACCGTTAGCACCTTTCACACCATAAACGGCAGTAGCCGAAGCATCTTTCAATACAGAGATATTCTCTACGGAAGAAATATCCACTGAATTCATTTCGCGCTCAATACCGTCTACTAATATCAAGGGTGCGCTATTGTTCCATGAACTCTGCGTACGAATGATGATCTGAGGGTCTTCGGCACCCGGCATACCGGTAGAACTGGTGGTGATTACACCCGGCAAAGTACCGGTCAGTGCAGCACCCAGACTGCTTACACCACCTGCACGCTCCAGGGTCTTTCCGCTGGTTTGTGTGATAGAGCCTACCACTGAGGCTTTCTTTTGTTGTCCGTAACCAACGACAACCACTTCTTCCAATAACTGTGTGTCGTCTTTTAAGATTACTCTGATAGCCCCCTTCGATGAAGCCCTTATTTCCTGTGGCTCCATACCTACATACGAAACGACAATGACAGACCTTTCATTGGGCACGGTCAACGTGAAATTACCGTCGATATCTGTGATCGTACCTATTGAATTATTACCTTTTACAACTACCGAGGCTCCAATAATAGTCTCGCCATTGTCGTCTACGACTGTCCCTCTCACTGTAATTCCTTGTTGTGCTGAAGCTGTCAGGCAGCTGAAAAGCATCAAAAGAAACAGGTAGGGAATCTTTTTAATTTTCTTTTTTACATTTTCCATTACCATTAGTTTAAGATAGTTAATAACTATAGTTTTCTCTGATTGTTATAAAAATAACGATTAGCTGTTGTCATACATGTTTTCCATAATTCTACTGTTTTTTTATTTAATTAAATGAATGATTAGAGAATTGTTATTATTCTCAAGAAGCAAATGTAGGAAGTACGGCATAAATAAGCGATATGTTTCTATTGCAGAAAGATTAACTGATGTTGCATGTTGTGTTGTGGGTGTAACATAGACCTTAACTGATGTAACACAGTAGCCTTTAGGAGGGTTAGAACATGACACCTGAGGCTAAATCTTCTGATTGCAGGATTTACATAGCTGCAAGAGAAAAGATTGCCTCAGGCATTGATAATGGACTTTTTCTGTTTTTCTGTTTATCCTGCGGGATGATTCAACTACTGCTAAGTAAAGTCATCCGGTATTTATGCAGGGAAACATCCGGTTCAGATACCGGATGTTTCGGGTGAGCCATGTCAATTTGTTTTGTCTTGTTCTGCGTGCTGCTCCATGTATTCGCTTGGAGATACACCATACATTTCGCGGAATGCCGTAGCGAAGTAAGTGGGATGCATAAATCCGGTTAATGTAGCCACTTCGGTTATGCTGTGCCGCTTTTCTGCCAACAGGGAGGCGGCTTGTCTCAGGCGTATGTTACGGATGAGGTGCTGTGTGGTCTGATTGGTCAGTTCTTTGAGTTTGCGGTGTAAGTGGACACGGCTGATGCCGACTTCCGAACTAATCATCTCTACCGTCAACTCCGGGTTGCTCAGGTTGTCGTTGATAACACGCATGACACGTTCCATGAGCCGGTCATCGGGAGATTTTACTTCAAAGGCCGATAGCTGTTCTTCCCGGTTCTGGCGACCACTGAAGGCATTGCGTAGTTCATCCCGCCTGCGAATCAGGCTGAGGGCGGTTTTCCTCAATAGTTCGATGCTGAATGGTTTCGTCAGGTAAGCGTCGGCGCCTGTTTCCAGTCCTTCCAGATTATCTTCTTCGCGTGTACGGGCGGTGAGCAGGATAATGGGCAGGTCGTTGATGTTAACATTCTGGCGTATCTTGCGGCATAGTGCCAGGCCGTCCATCTCAGGCATCATCACATCACTGATTATGAGATGGGGAGGATGTTCTAATATGATTGCCAATGCCTCTTTGCCATTGCTGCATTCGGTCATATAAAAGTCGTTGCGCAATTCATGGCAGATGTAACGGCGAATTTCTTCATCATCTTCTACCACAAGGACATGGCGGCGGACGCGGACACGTACTTTCTTATCCGGCTCCTCATCGTCATTATATGGAATAGTCTGCGTATGGTTTGTTTGGAGTTCTGCGGCGTTGGCGATTGCCGTATCCTTTTCGAGTTCTTCCTCTTTCAGGTGAGCATGTCCCAACGGCAGCCGTATCACAAAGCGGGAACCCGGTTGACCATTTTCGTTATCTTCTACGCGGATGCTTCCGTGATGCAGTTCCACCAAGGAACGTGTCAGGTGAAGTCCGATACCGGTTCCGATGTTTGAATTGTTCGAACTGTTTCGTATCTGGTAGAAGCGTTCGAATATATGTTCGCGTTCAACAGCAGCGATGCCGATGCCGTTGTCTGCTACTGTCAGTTCAACATAGTGGCGTAGAGGGGCATTCTTTTGCAGGGTATTATCTTTACCCGTGCTGATGCTGAATTCTATCTGCCCACTTTCCGGGGTAAACTTGCAGGCATTGGATAGCAGATTGAGTATGATCTTATCGAAGTTCTTGACGTCTATCCATAAATCTATTTCAGGGTCGGAGGCCTGGAAGTTCAGTTGAAGCTTCTTGGCTTTTATCTGTTGATCGAAAGTTGCTATGATATCTTGGGTAAAGCTCACTATTTCCGTTTTCCTGAAAGTGAGAGACATTTGGCCTTTGTCTATCTTCCGGATATCCATCAGCTGGTTGACCAGTTGCAGGATGCGTTCTGCATTTCGTTGTATGGTGGCATAGAGCTTTCTGCATTCTGTATCTTTGT
This sequence comes from Bacteroides sp. UBA939, assembly GCF_002293435.1. GTDB lineage: Bacteria > Bacteroidota > Bacteroidia > Bacteroidales > Bacteroidaceae > Bacteroides. The sequence goes on from NZ_DBDF01000173.1 coordinate 21,782, forward strand.
CTTTGGCCATCAGTTGTTGCAGAGGGCTGATGATGAGGGACATCGGTGTCCGTATCTCATGCGAAATATTGATGAAGAACTGTAGTTTGGCTTCGTTTATCTGTTCGGCATGAATGTGTTGCAGCATCTGCTGACGTATCCGGTAGCGGTGGCGTATCTGCAGAATGATAATGCCGATTACTGTCAACACTAATATTGTGTATATTAACTTAGCCCAGCCTGATGCCCACCATGCGGGGTCTATCTGAATGGTAATCTCTTTTTCCTCCGAGTAGACTGTGTAGTTTTTGGCTTTCATCCTGAAGCGATAGGTTCCCGGTGACAGGTTGCTGAACGAAACCCTATTGACACCCGGCGCCAATGCAGCCCAGGCAGAACCGTTCATGGAGTATAGATAGGTGATGCGTTCCGGATTATAGAATTCCATGGACGAGAACTCTATACTGAATGAATTGTCCTTATAAGATAGGTGAAACCTGTTTGCTTCCTGCAAACTGGTATCGATGATTGTGTATTTACCGGATTTTGTACCTTTATTAATAGCTTTGTTATGGACATAGAAATCGGCAATTCTCACCTCGGGCTTTTTAACTTCCATGGCTATCTCCGAAGGCTGGAAGTAAGTGATGCCATTGATACCACCAAAGATGAGGTGTCCATGTTCATCGGTATAGGCGGCGTTCTTACTGAATTCGTTTCCCTGCAATCCGTTTCCGGCGTAGTAATTGATGAAACTGTTTGTCTGCAGGTTCAGGTTCGAGATACCATAGTTGGTACTGATCCATAGTCCGTTTTCAGAGTCGCCTTGTATGGCGCAAATCGTATTGTTGGGCAGTCCGTCGTGGGTGGTATACATTTTGGATGTGCCGGTTTCTCCGTCAATATGGAGGAGTCCCTTGGTGGTTCCTGCCCAGATATCTCCCTTCTCATCTTCGAAAAGTGTTAGAATAATGGAACCAGAGAATAATCTGTTTTGTCCGTAAGTTGAAATAAAACTCATGGTCTGTGTGTCCAGACAACCCAGTCCGTCGTATGTCCCGATGTATAGTTTATGGTTTCGGGTATAGAGCAATGAGGATATCCAGCCATTATGGAGCATATTGTGGTTTTGTCGGTATTCTCTACCACTTTCAAAAGACCCGCATCTGTTTATTTTCCCTGTTTTCAGGTTCAGGTAGAAGAGACCTCCACCCATGGAGGCTATCCATAGGCGTTCTCCGTCTTTATCGGAAGTCAGGTATGAGATGTTTTTGACATCATTCTGGTTCCGATCCTGTAGTTTGTAATAGCGGCATGTTCCGGTTTGCGGGTCCATTTCGGCTAAGCCTTCCAGTGGGGATGCCAGCCATATACGTCCGTCTGGTGTTTGATGAATACTGATAATAGTGGAGGGGACGGATTTTCCGTCGTCCTTGTGAACGAAATGTACTGTCGGTCTGTTTTCTTTTTTTAATCCGTAGATGCCGTCATTGGCAGTTCCGAGCCATAATGTTCCTTCGTTGTCTTTACAAATAGATCTGATACTGTTTGAACCAATCTGATTAGTTGTCAATGACTTGTGCCCCATGTATTTGAATTGGTTGCTTTTGGCGGGAAGTAACATGACTCCCTTCGTATTGATACCTAACCATAAATTGTTTGCTTTGTCCTTCATGATGGCGTATACATCTGCCTTATTGAAGTCGAAGGTCGTGAAGCTGAATTCGCTTTCTTTGATTTGCTGTGTATGGGTATCATATACTTTGATACCATCACCTATGGTTCCTATGTATATTTTTCCTTGTCCGGTGGCGTACAGGGTATTGATGGGAAGATAAGGATACATGGGACAGGGGATAGGTTTGAACGTATCTTCGTACGGGTCGTAAATGAACATTCCTTTGCTTATGCTACTGGCATAAATGCGTCCTTTTTCATCTTCGCATATATTGGTGACGATGTTCCAGCTATTCTCCTTGCCGGTGAAGTAGTGGCGCGAATTGCCTGAGGCATCGATGCGATATACTCCTTTTCCTTCTGTTGAAATCCAAAGGTTCTGGTCGCGGTCTTCAAATATGTATTTGATGAAAAAGTGGGGTACGAGTTGTATATCTGTGATGACAGGTTCTGTTCCGTCGAAATGCAATGAGAAGATGCCGTGTCCGGCTGTGCCTATTAGCAAGTTTCCATTTTTTCGTTCCACTATCATGGAGATATGTGCTTTCATGTTTATTCCGGCTGCGGATATAATCGGTATTTCTTTAAAGATTTCAGTTGCCGGATCGTATACTTGTAATCCACGTTGCGTACCTATCAGAAAGTGTCCTTTGCTGTCTTCGAAAATATCCCGTACATTATTGTCTATCAAGGAACTGTCATTGTCTTCTTCATGTTTATACACACTGAATTTAGCTCCGTCGTAACGGTTCAGTCCGTCTTCGGTAGCTATCCATATAACTCCGTTTTTAGCTTGGTATATCTGAGTAATGTTACTGTTTGATAATTCACGGTCTACTGTGAATAATTTCTCAGACTGTGCATATCCGCTTATTGCAAAGAAGAGAGATAAGAAAGGCAATAGTGTTTTCATGACTCTATTATTAAGCTATAAGATTCTATGCAAAAATAGCCTAAAAAGTAATATTTACCTAAGAAAGCCTAAAGAAAAACTTCTTTTTTATGGAACATCAAACTAAATAATGACCCGGATCACCTCAGCGGGGTGTATTTTCTGCGGACAAACATCCGAAGGCTCGATAAACGAACCACCTGGGAGTATTATAACCTGATTCGTGAAATTGAATGTACCAATCGACAATTAAAGAGTGATTTAAACCTGCGCCCGATTTATCACAGAAAAGACGAACGAGCGGACGCTCACATTTTCTTTGGCCTGCTTGCCTATTGGATCGTCAACACCATCCGTCACCAACTCAAACAAAAAGGCGAGAAATCTGTAGTACACAGCCACTGCCTTGAGAGGCGACTGAACCACGTACAGCCAAGAATTTCTGCTTATAGAGTTAAAGTTGGGTTAATATCCTCAGTAAAGGTCGTTGCCTGTCGTGGCAACGGCCTTTCATTTATACGGAAGGGCAATCGTGATTCATAAAAATAGAAACCTGTGCCACCTATTCTTCATTGAAATTTCCTATCTTTGCGCATGTCGTCTATAAACGCCGCAATTATGAGTAAACTTTATCCTATCGGTATCCAGAATTTCGAGAAACTCCGCAAAAGAGGTTTTTTCTATGTGGATAAAACTGCCTTGATCTATAAATTGGTAGAAACGGGCAGCTATTATTTCCTCAGTCGCCCTCGCCGCTTCGGCAAGAGCCTGCTTATTTCTACACTCGAGGCTTACTTCCAGGGAAAGAAAGAACTCTTTGAAGGGCTGGCAATGGAGCAACTGGAGAAGGACTGGACGAAATATCCAATACTTCATCTGGATCTTAACGCCCGTAAATATGACAGCGCAGAGGCATTATTGCAAGAACTGAATAAACATTTGGAAAAGTGGGAACAGGAATACGGTTCTCCTTATTCAGACCGTGCGCCGAAGGAACGCTTTTACCACGTTATTCAAAAGGCATTTGAGAAAACCGGGCAGCAGGTAGTGATTCTTGTGGATGAATATGACAAACCGATGTTGCAGGCTATCGGTAATGATGCCCTGCAAAAGGAGTACCGGGATACATTGAAAGCATTCTATGGTGTAATGAAGTCGATGGATGATTACATCAGATTTGCCTTACTGACAGGCGTTACCAAGTTCGGCAAGGTGAGTGTGTTCAGCGACCTGAACAACCTGATGGATATTTCGATGGATAAGCGCTATGTGGAACTTTGTGGCATCACAGAGCAGGAAATTCATGATAACCTGGAAGAAGAACTACATACGTTGGCAGACAGTCAGGATATGACCTACGAGAAAATCTGCTCCGAGCTGAAAGAATGCTACGATGGCTATCATTTTGCAGCAAACTCTATCGGGATGTATAATCCCTTTAGCTTACTCAATACATTTGCTAAACTGGAATTCGGAAGTTACTGGTTCGAGACCGGTACGCCTACCTATCTGGTTGAATTACTGAAAAAGCATCGTTACAACCTTGAGCGGATAACACATGAGAAAACGAGCGCCGATGTGCTGAACAGCATTGATTCTACCTCGACTAATCCGATTCCTGTAATTTATCAGAGCGGATATCTTACTATAAAAGGGTATGATGAACGTTTTGGTACATACACTTTGGGCTTCCCCAACCGTGAAGTGGAAGAAGGCTTCGTTAAATTCCTGCTTCCTTTCTATGCCAATACTGATGCTGTGGAATCTCCTTTCGAGATTCAGAAATTTGTCAATGAAGTAGAGTCGGGCGACTGTGACGCCTTCTTCCGCCGCCTGCAAAGCTTCTTTGCTGATACCCCTTACGAACTGATTCGTGACTTGGAACTGCACTATCAAAACGTTCTGTTTATTGTCTTTAAGTTGGTAGGCTTCTACGTGAAAGCGGAATACCACGCAAGCGACGGGCGCATAGACCTGGTACTTCAAACAGACCAATTTATCTACGTTATGGAGTTTAAGCTGGATGGCACTGCGGAAGAGGCTCTGCAACAGATAGAAGAAAAGCAGTATGCCCGCCCGTTTGAACACGATTCCCGCAAGCTGTTTAAGATAGGTGTGAACTTCTCCGCCACGACTCGGAACATAGAGAAGTGGGTGATATCATAGCCGATTATCAAATTGACAAATTGTATTTTTAATCCGCTGAGAATGCGATATTTCAGCATTGTGGCTTGTTTGCTTGGAAATACGCAAGCGAGAAAAGTGAAATGCCTCTTAGAAACCCCTTCATAAGAGAGAAGTGCACCATGAATCGTCAACTACTGCTGGGTAGTTTATCAACTTAAAGGTAATTCTGTTGCCCGTTATAAGGTTCGTGAGGCTATAATCTGTCCCACGAGATGAATTTTGCAGTTTTATGAGACGGATTTCACAGTCCAAAGAAGAGAGATAAGAAAGGCAATAGTGTTTTCATGACCCTGTTATTAAGCTATAAGATTCTATGCAAAAATAGCCGAAAAAGTAATATTTACCTAAGAATACCTAAAGAAAAACTTCTTTAAGCATCAACTTGCGGCTTTTATAGAAATAATCCGGTTCCCTTCTCTATTTTCCGCACAGGTAAACTTTTGCATTGAATCATCAATAAAGCAAGTAACAGGCTCAAAAAAACAGTTTTCTTCATAACTTTTATATTTAACCGGAACAATTCCGGAAACGGGATGCCAGTTATAAGTTTCCACTTTTGAAGAAGACAATCAAGAACTAATACTTTTTTTGATTACTTATAACGTACATAAACTTCCTTATAACTTGATTTATAAAGTAGGATAGTGCTATAGTCCGTAATATCAATCAAGCTGTCATTTCTGATAAGATACTGCTGTGGAATGGATGAAATGGTTGGTTCTTCCGGAATATACATATACAATTCATTATTTTTTCCGGAATATTCATACTTAGCCAAGAAAAACAATGTATCATTACTGATATTCCATTGTCCAATAGTGCTTAGACGAATACCAGGAGCATATATTTCATACACCTTCGGTTGTGTCCTCAAAAATATATATGTAGGTAAAAAAATCCCCCCTCCCTCGCTTTTATAGACAGCTACATAAGGAGAAAGTGTCATTTTTTTAGTATTACAAGATAATAGTAATACACATGCGAAAATAGTAACTAAATTTTTCATGGTGTTATTTGCATTCTATTTGTTTTTGAAGTTTGGAAATTTTCTTATCGGATAAACCACCTGCTGCAAGTTTGGCTTGTTTTTCTGCCACCTCTTTTGCATTTCTTTTTTTCCTTTCTAAGATGTCATTAACTAATCTCAGAAGGATTTTCCACGAAGAATCTGTAAATTCCATACCTGTCGGATCTATATACCTGAGAGGGTTATTTGTACAATATGCATACGGAGACAACCATGGATATTTTTCCATTAACGGGTCAGGCGTCGTAAACCCCGGAACCACCGGATCCTGCATTCTCGCTGAAAAATCGTACAAATTCAGCCTCTTCTGTGTATCCAGTTCCTTTCCTCCGAACTTGTACGGCTGCGAGGAAGTCTGCGTACCTTCGGTGAATGACATTCCATAAGGGTAGTAGTGGTTACTTTGCACAATCGTTCCGCTCCCATTGGCAACCACCCGGTTGTTACCCAAATGGTCGGTCAGGTAGAAGTAGTACGTTCCATTGGTGGCGGTGCTCCCAGGCTCATAGTAGCCGCCCTCGATGAGGATGCGCTTCAACGCATTGTTTTCATAAATCATGTTCCCACAATAATCCGTCTTTTTTCCGCTGATATTTGTAGTTGTTTTCCGTCCGTCGACGGCGTACACGTAGGTGTTTGTTGCCGAACCGGAGGTATTGGATATGGACAGTGAACGGGGCAGGTTGAGCAGATTATACGAGATGGCGCTTATCCCCTTGTTCAAATCTTTGGTCATGTTGCCGTTGGCGTCGTATTCGTACTCCTTGGCGGTATTGGAGCCGTTCTTGAAATCCATTGAGGCGGACATGCTGACGTTGGCTCCGGT
>NZ_DBDF01000216.1:0-8856 GCF_002293435.1 Bacteroides sp. UBA939
GGAGAATAGAGATACTACTGTTAATCACTAATCACTAAACACTAACCACTAATCACTGATCCGCTCCGCTAAACTAAACTATTTATGACGAAGTACTCTAACCTGAATTATTTATATTGTTAAAGGAGTAATCACTTTGTTAGGAACTCCTGACAAAGTGATGCTTCTTTAACTCCTCTAACCCCTAAAGTATGCGTAATGCAGACTAAAAAAAGCACTATTATGAAATATCCGATTATAGCAATCATCCTGCTTCTCTTCTGCACAACGGAGAGTAGCGCCCGAAAGAAAGTAACCCCGAGTGACAGGGAGCAATGGGTAGAATTGTGCTACCGCATTGCCGCCCCCGTGCTGGAGAATATGAGCCGCGGCGAACTGCAAAAGAACATGACGTTAGAGCTTAGCCCTACATGGGACGGGCGCGACAAACGTGTAGCCTACATGGAAACATTCGGCAGACTGATGGCAGGCATATCCCCCTGGTTCAATCTGCCTGACGATAACACCCCGGAAGGAAAGCTACGCAAACAACTACACGAATGGGCATTGCTTTCTTACAAGAATGCCGTAGATCCCGAAAGCCCCGATTTGCTGGGATGGGAAAGTACTTCTACCCAACGGCTGGTGGATGCCGCTTATCTGGCGGAAAGTTTTCTGCGTGCCCCAAAAGTTACCTGGGAACTGTTGGATACTGTAACACAACGGCGATACATTGAACGTTTCAAGGCATTGAGAACAGTACGCCCTGCTTATAACAACTGGCTTCTGTTCCGTGGAATGATTGAAGCCTTCCTGATGTTCGCCGGTGAAAAGGCAGATGAATATGCCCTCACTGTAGCAATCAACAAGATAAACGAATGGTATGCAGGCGACGGCTGGTACAACGACGGGCCGGAGTTTTCCGTTGACTATTACAACTCTTTCGTCATTCATCCCATGTATGTGGAGATACTGGAAGTACTGGCTGAGAAACGTCTCAGGTTTCCCGTAAGCACCGGTCTTGCCATCAAACGCATGCAACGCTTCAACACATTCCTCGAACGCCTCATCTCTCCCGAAGGGACTTATCCTGCTTTCGGACGCTCCATTGTTTATCGCTTGGGCGCTTTCCAGTCGTTGGCGCTGTCTGCGTGGAAATACGGTTTGCCCGAGGGAATAAGCAACGGGCAGGTACGTGCCGCGCTTACTGCCGTAATGAACAACATGTTTAAGGTAGAGGGCAACTTTAATGAAGAGGGATTCCTGCAACTGGGTTTCGCCGGGCATCAGCCGGAGCTTGCCAACTATTATACCAATAATGGAAGCCTTTACATGACTTCCCTCGTTTTCATGCCGCTGGGGCTTCCGGCAGAACATCCTTTCTGGGCAGACCCGGCAGAACCGTGGACTTCACAGAAAGCATGGAGCGGGAAACCGTTTGCGCGGGATGACCATCAGTCACTCCGGAGATGAGGTTGGCAATATGTAATCCCAGTGCAATAGATGTTGGCAAAAAGATAGCTAAAGCTCCTTTTTGCTAACTCTCCTTTCTGTTAGGAGAGGGGGAAATAGAAACTACAGATATGAGGTTTTGAATATATATGCGGATATTCTGTATAAATCGTGAGTGATATACACCAGCCTTCGGGCGGAAATATCGCATTCTAAGGCATACAGAAAATACAAAATGACATTATGATAAACGCGAGTACACTAATCAACGGTTATCCTGCTTCCGTATCCGTATCCTCTTCCGTATCCGTTCCCTCTTCCTTTTCCTTTGGTAACAATCGGGGGGATATCCTCTTCTTGGGTGTCAGGCTCATGCTGCGCAATTGTTCAGCTTGTCTCAGCACGCTTCCGTTACCTTCGGAAAGTTGGTTGCACGCCTTTTCATAGTCTCCTCGTAATCCTTTGAGACTGTCGCCGATATGAAGGAATGTATCTGTGAATCCGGCGATTTTTTCGTAAAGCAATGTGCCGCGCCTGATAATATCCTGCACGTTCTTTACTTGGTTCTCCCGTTTCCAGAGGTCGAGAGAAAGGCGGAGCGCGCTAATCAAATTTGTGGGACTCATTAGCACCACTTTCTTGTTGTAGGCGTATTCCCATAAGTTGGAGTCACCCTTAATGGCAGTCAGATAAGCAGCCTCGGTAGGGACGAACATCATGACGAAGTCCGGCGCTTTGGCATCGTAATGCGAATAGTCTTTCCGGCTGAGTTCGTCAACATGTGCCCGTACGGATTGCAGATGCGCTTTTAACCAGTGTGTCTCTTCATCTTTGTTTTCAGCAGAAGTATAAGCTGCGTAGGCGGTAAGTGAGACCTTGGAGTCGATAATCATTTCCCGTTCATCGGGGTATCTTATGATGATATCCGGCTGCATCTTCTGGCCGCTTTCTTCGTTGGTGAGCGCTTCGCCCTGTTCGTCTTTCATGAACTCCTGGCGAAAATAATGTTCACCTTCTATCAGTCCGGAGGCTTGCAGTAACCGTTCCAATACCATTTCTCCCCAGTTGCCTTGCATCTTCGAGTCGCCTTTCAGCGCACGGGTCAGGTTGTTGGCGTCTTCGCTGATGCGATTATTCAGTTCTACCAAGTCCTTGATACGTTCCTCCAGCGAAAAGCGTTGTTTGGATTCCTTGTCGTAAACCTGCTCCACCTTCTCGCGGAAATCTTTCAGGTTGTCTCCCAACGGACGGAGCAGGTTGTTGAGGTGTTCGGAGTTGAGCTTGGTGAAATCTTCCGTTTTACTTTGGAAGATACGGTTGGAGAGGTTCTCGAATTCCGTGTTCATGCGCTTGTGCAGGGCTTCGGCTTCTTTTATTTGTTGTTCCAGACGCTCTTTCCACAGTTCCCGTTGTTCCGATAATCTTGTGTTGAAAGCTCTCTCCTGTTCGGCGAGACGTTCCGTAAACAGCCTTTCCTGTTCAGCGATCCGTTCATTGTAGTGCTTCTCCTGCGAGGCAATCCATTCTTCTGCCGTTTGTTTCAGGAGGGTTTCACGTTCACGGGCTATTTGTTTCTGCATAAAGTAACCGGTTGCGATACCCGCTAAAACTCCAATTACCGCCAGCCATGCAATTTCCATACTTATTCCGTTAAATTTTTGTTTCCGTTTCCTGTTATCAGAATCATTGTTTCCACTTCTTTTATATGTAGAACAAAAGTACGGATAATATTGCTACCTGTTCATACTTTTGCGAGAAAAACAATGAGTGGATGTCGCTGCCGGACAAAAATCAATTGAAATATGGATGTGTTTCGATATATTTTCGTATGTTTGCCCACAAATTATTATTAAAATAGAACTATTATGAAGACTTTGAATAACGTGAAACTATTGTTGCTATGTGTTTTAGCTATTGGGTTGATGTCTTGTGATGATGATCAGTCCCATATAGAATCCGTAATCGTTGGGCGTGCATGGACAGGAGATATTGGTATGAATGCTGATAACGATGAACCTCTTTTCAGTACATTCCGTTTTGATAAGGACGGATTTGGTGAAGAGCATCAGTACTATTTCTCGGATGGTGATTTCTATAAACGATTTAGATTCCAATGGATGTGGGAAAATGGCTACGATAATAATCTGATATTAGATTATGGCAGGGAAGGTATATCTTATATGGATAATGTCAGAGTAATAGGAGACGAACTGAAGGGCACGTTCTATTTGACGGATGATTCTCGTGGATATGACTTTGTACTGGAGATGGAATAAGGCTGTGCCGGAAGTAAAGTACACTTCAAAAAAATATTTCTCATTCGCAGATAATGCAAATGATGCAAATGGCACAGACAACGCAGGTAATGCAGATAGCGCAGATAATGCAAATAACACAGATAATGCAGGTAATGCAAATAACACAGATTGCACAGATTAGGTTTTAAATAAATCTGCGCAATCTGTGTCATCTGCGGATGAAAGATAGTAAGTTTAGCCTTATTCTACTTTATTCACTTTCTCTTGTTTCTTTAAAAACAGCTTCTTGAAATCACCCGGATAAGGTGTCTCAAAACGCATTAACTCTCCCGTCACCGGATGATAAAAGCAGAGTTTGAAAGCGTGCAGTGCTAAACGTCCTATAGGATTCACCTCTTCCATACCATATCGACCGTCGCCGATGATTGGGTGTCCCAAGTCTTGCATGTGTACGCGTATTTGATTCCTGCGTCCGGTTTCAAGGTTCAGTTCTACGAGCGAATATCCATTGGCGCGTTTAATGGTGCGATAGTGGGTTATTGATTTTTGTCCTCCGTCGTCCGTAGGGCTGGAATAGACATAGAGAGTACGGTCGGTGAGCCAGGATGTTATACAGCCGGCATTCTTTTCCATTTCTCCGGTTACTACCGCCACATAACGACGGTCGGTTACAATATCATGCCAGTTATCCCGCAAGGTGTACTGTGTTTTTTCATCTTTGGCAAACATCATTAATCCTGAGGTATCCCGGTCAAGGCGATGCACGATATAAACCCCGTTATTTCGTCCGGAACGTTTCACATACTCGCTTAGGATGTGATATGCGGTACGCTCTTTCTGGCGGTCTGTACTAACGGAGAGCAAACCTTGCATTTTCTCTATAACAATAATATAAGCATCTTCATAGACAATCTTCAAGAGGTGGCTATGAAACTCTTTATTACCCTTTTCCCGGCTGATTTGTACCTTCATACCCGGTTTCAGCGGGAAATTATATTGAGTGGTGATTACATTATCTACGAATACAATCCGTTTGCTGAGTAGTGATTTTAACTTTGTGCGGCTGGCCTGCGGCATTTGGGAAGACAGGAAATCCATGAGTTCCATTGCCTCTTTTACGATATAGTCTGTATATTGGGCGCGCGCTCTCGCTATTAATTTTTCTCTTGCCACGTTGGTTAGTGATTAGTTGGTTAGTGATTAGTTTTTGTTTCTTAATTCCAGAAGCACTACGTTCTCTACGTGGTGGGTGTGCGGAAACATGTCTACCGGTTGCACTGCTTTTACCTCATATTTTATGTCGAGCAGTTGCAAATCTCTTGCTTGTGTGGCAGGATTACAACTAACGTACACAATACGTTTGGGTTCGGCAAACAAGATTACGTCTACTACATCCTGATGCATGCCTGCACGCGGCGGGTCGGTAATGATAACATCCGGGCGACCGTATTGATTAATGAAATCCTGCGTCAGCATATCTTTCATGTCTCCGGCAAAGAACAGGGCATTCCCGATATTATTAATCTGCGCATTTACTTTGGCGTCTTCAATAGCCTCGGGAACATATTCGATTCCGATAACTTGCCGGGCTTGCCGGGAAACGAAGTTAGCGATGGTTCCTGTTCCGGTATAGAGGTCGTACACCAGTTCTTCCCCGGTTAGTCCGGCAAAGTCACGCGCTATCTTATATAAATTGTATGCCTGTTCGGAGTTAGTCTGGTAGAATGACTTGGGGCCAATCTTAAAACGTAATCCCTCCATCTTCTCAAAAATGTGGTCTTTACCTTTAAATGTATATACGTCGAGGTCTGTAATAGTGTCGTTACACTTGTTATTGATAATGTATAAGAGTGAAGTAATCTCAGGGAAAGTGTCGGCTACATATTGAAGGAGTTGCTTGAACAAGTCCAGTTCTTCATCTTTCTCTATTTTGGAGATGAGAATAACCATTAATTCGCCGGTGGTAGAAGTACGTACAATCATATTGCGTAGCATACCTTCCTGCGTACGCAAGTTGATGAATGAATAGTTATGCTCGTAAGCATAATCACGCGCGGCATTACGGATACGGTTGGAAATATCATCCTGAAGCCAGCATTTCTCTATGGCCAGTACCTTATCGAAAGCATTGGAAATGTGAAAACCTACGGCATTCATCTGCTCGTATATTACGTTCTGTTTTACTTCTTCTTCCGTCAACCAACGCTTGTTGGAAAAAGTGTATTCCAGCTTATTCCTGTAAAACTGAATCTTTTCTGAACCTAAAATGGGCGATATTTCCGGAAGATCTATTTTCCCGATGCGGGTAAGATTGTCCGTTACTTGTTTCTGTTTATATCTGATTTGTTCGGAATAGGGGAGAATTTGCCATTTGCAGCCACCGCAAACTCCATAGTGTTGGCAAAATGGGACAGCTCTTTCGTGCGAATATTCGTGGAATTTCACTGCTACGGCTTCTGCATAATGGTTCTTTTTTCTCTTAATTTGCAGGTCTGCTACATCTCCGGGAACAACATAAGGTACGAAAATTACCAAATCATTGACCTTTGCAATGGCTTTTCCTTCGGCAGCCACATCCGTTATTGTCACCCTCTCCAGCAGAGGAAGGTCTTTTTTCTTTCTTGCCACTTCTACACCAATCTAATAAATTATTCGGCAAAAGTAGGCATTTTTTTTGGAATTCTCTCTATGAAGTGAGATATTAAAGATTGCAATGTCGAAATTGCATTTTGATATAAAGTTTTCTATTATAAAGTTTTAATAGTATGCGGAATATACTTAGCTTTGCGGATAGAAAAATAACAATTTAAACAATATAAGTTATTATTATGGACAAAAAAAGAGTTTATACCTTTGGTAACGGTCAGGCGGAGGGAAAGGCCGATATGAAAAATCTATTGGGAGGTAAAGGTGCCAATCTTGCCGAAATGAACCTGATTGGGGTTCCGGTTCCTCCCGGTTTTACGATTACGACAGACGTTTGTACCGAATATTACGAGATGGGGCAGGATAAGGTGGTTGCTCTGTTGAAAGGTGAAGTGGAAAATGCCATTGCACATGTAGAAACCCTGATGCGTTCTAAATTCGGAGATGTTGAAAACCCCTTGTTAGTGTCTGTACGTTCGGGAGCGCGCGCTTCCATGCCGGGTATGATGGATACTATTCTCAACCTGGGTTTAAATGATGAAGTTGTAGAAGGCTTGACGCGCAGAACAGGTAATGCTCGCTTTGCATGGGACTCATATCGCCGTTTCGTCCAGATGTATGGTGATGTCGTATTAGGCATGAAACCGACAAATAAAGAAGATCTCGATCCGTTTGAAGCTATCATTGAGGAAGTGAAGCATGCAAAAGGCGTGAAACTGGATAATGAACTGGAAGTTGAAGACCTTAAGAACCTGGTGAAGAAATTCAAGGCTGCCGTTAAGGAACAGACAGGTAAGGATTTCCCTACTTCTGCTTACGAGCAATTATGGGGAGCTGTTTGTGCGGTATTTAATTCCTGGATGAACGAGCGCGCCATTCTTTATCGTAAGATGGAAAGTATTCCTGATGAATGGGGTACTGCGGTAAGCGTACAGGCGATGGTATTTGGTAATATGGGTGAAACTTCCGCTACAGGTGTTTGCTTCAGCCGTGATGCCGGTACCGGAGAAGATTTGTTCAATGGCGAGTATTTAATCAATGCGCAAGGTGAAGACGTTGTGGCAGGTATCCGTACTCCGCAACAAATTACGAAGATCGGTTCGCAACGTTGGGCCGAACTGGCATGTGTCAGTGAAGAAGAACGTGCGGCTAAATATCCGTCTATGGAAGAGGCCATGCCTGAAATTTATAAAGAATTGGATGCTATCCAGACAAAACTGGAAAACCATTATAGGGATATGCAGGACATGGAGTTCACCGTTCAGGATGGTAAACTTTGGTTCCTCCAGACACGTAACGGTAAACGTACCGGTGCAGCGATGGTGAAGATTGCCGTTGATCTGCTTCATCAAGGTATGATTGATGAAAAAACTGCGTTGATGCGTTGCGAACCTAACAAGCTGGATGAATTACTCCATCCGGTGTTTGATAAGGCTGCGTTGAAGCAGGCTAAGGTGTTGACTCGTGGTCTTCCCGCATCTCCGGGCGCTGCTACGGGACAAATCGTATTCTTTGCAGACGATGCTGCCGAATGGTATGCTTCCGGTAAGCGCATAGTGATGGTTCGTATTGAAACTTCTCCTGAGGATTTGGCAGGTATGGCAGTTGCGGAAGGTATTCTTACCGCTCGTGGCGGTATGACTTCACATGCTGCTGTGGTTGCCCGCGGTATGGGTAAGTGTTGTGTTTCCGGTGCCGGTGCGTTGAATATTGATTATAAAGCCCGCACTGTAGAAATAGATGGTGTTCTATTAAAAGAAGGCGATTACATCTCATTGAACGGTAGCACGGGCGAAGTTTTTAAAGGACAGGTAGACACAAGGGCCGCCGAACTTTCAGGTGACTTTGCGGAATTGATGGAACTGGCCGATAAATATACGAAGTTGCAGGTACGTACTAATGCGGATACTCCTCATGATGCTGAAGTTGCACGTAACTTTGGCGCTGTAGGTATTGGTCTTTGCCGTACGGAACACATGTTCTTCGAAGGTGAAAAAATTAAGGCTATGCGTGAAATGATTCTTGCGGAAAATGCCGAAGGACGTCGCAAAGCATTGGCTAAGATATTACCTTATCAGCAGGACGACTTCAAGGGTATCTTTAAAGCAATGGAAGGTTACCCTGTAACCGTTCGTCTGCTCGATCCTCCTTTGCACGAATTTGTTCCCCACGATTTGAAAGGACAGCAGGAAATGGCGGATACTATGGGTGTTAGCCTGCAATATATCCAACAACGCGTAGAATCGCTTTGTGAGCATAATCCTATGTTGGGACACCGTGGCTGTCGCTTGGGTAACACTTATCCGGAAATTACCCAGATGCAAACACGTGCCATCTTAGGCGCTGCTTTGGAACTGAAAAAAGAAGGTGTAGAAACCCATCCGGAAATTATGGTTCCGTTGACCGGTATTTTATATGAGTTCAAGGAACAGGAAAAGGTAATTCGCGAAGAAGCAGTCAAGCTGTTTGCCGAAATAGGTGACAGTATTGATTTCAAAGTGGGTACGATGATTGAAATTCC
>NZ_DBDF01000216.1:8876-9067 GCF_002293435.1 Bacteroides sp. UBA939
AACGATTTGACACAGATGACGTTCGGTTATTCTCGTGACGACATTGCTTCATTCCTTCCGGTTTATCTGGAGAAGAAGATTCTGAAGGTAGACCCGTTCCAGGTTCTCGACCAGAATGGAGTAGGGCAATTGGTACGTATGGCTACGGAAAAAGGCCGTGCTATCCGCCCGGATTTGAAATGCGGTATTTG
>NZ_DBDF01000216.1:9080-9271 GCF_002293435.1 Bacteroides sp. UBA939
TTGAACTACGTTAGTTGTTCTCCGTTCAGAGTACCTATTGCACGTTTGGCAGCGGCTCAGGCGGTGATTGAAGGCTGAAAATAACGGGAAGACAATCCGTAAATAATTGATAATAGGCTATATAACCCTTTTGAATGGGTTGTATGGCCTATTTTATTTTTAACATATAGCATGAATTATTCAGGTTAAAG
>NZ_DBDF01000216.1:9311-11447 GCF_002293435.1 Bacteroides sp. UBA939
GTATGAATAATGCAGGCTAAATGTATGTAATGGTAATTTATATATTTTTTATACCCTGTTGTGGAAATGTAGGAAAAATATAATGTACATTTGCAGCCATATACACATATCAATCAATTCACCAATTGAGAAAATGACTTATTTAATAAAACTGGATTCTATCGCAATTTGTGGTTTGGGGGCTACAGATTTTTTTCATAATAATGAAGTGCTACTTCTCTGTTTTGGAGTTATTATATTACTGCTCCTCATTATTATGGTCATTATATCTATCAGTAAAACCAAAAGGTTGAAGACTTTGCAGCGATTGAATGAAGTAGCAGAAGAAAGCAGATTGCTTAAGAACGCCTTTCTTGCCAACATGACGCACGAGATACGCACCCCGCTTAATGCCATCGTAGGTTTTACTAATATACTTGCGGAAACTGATAATCTGAGTAGGGAAGAGCGTATGGCTTTTCTTAAAGAAATTAATGATAATAAGGACTTTCTGATTCAGATAATCAATGATTTGCTGGACTTTTCCAAAATAGAAGCCAACACAATGGAGTATTGTGACGGAGACGTAGATGTGAATGCATTGATTCAGGAGATTTGCGCAATGGAGAATGCACATCCTCATCCTTCGGGTATTATACTTGAATTTGTGGAAAGCTTGCCTCAGTGCCGTTTGATGATAGATCGCATACGTTTTACCCAGGTAATAGGTAATTTAGTCAGGAATGCCCTGAAGTTTACGGAACAAGGTAGTATAAAAATCGGTTATCGACGTCTGAGCAATAACAATTTTTATTTCTATGTTGCCGATACGGGATGTGGTATTGATGAAGAGTACCGCAAAGAGATTTTCGAGCGTTTCATAAAGATGAATTATAATATTCGCGGAACAGGTTTAGGCCTTTCCATATCAAAATCCATTGTAGAACATTACGGCGGTGGTATTGGTGTGGAATCAAAAAAAGGTGAAGGTTCTACATTCTACTTCACCCTGCCTGCCGGAATGGAATATAAAGAATATGGGAAATTCTGATGAAAATGATTGTTGAGTTCTTCTTTCAGATAAAAAGCCTTCAATAGCCAACCTTTTTCTTTAAAATGAGGTTAGATAAGTCTTATAAAAAATGCATCTAAGAGAATTTTAAATCCTCTCAAATGCACTTTTAAGAAAAAGAATTTATGATATAGGTAGTGTTGTTATTTCATTCGATTACCTACGGCGTCCCAGTCAATGATACTCCAGAGGGCATTGATATGGTCGGCACGGCGATTTTGGTAATCCAGATAGTAAGCATGTTCCCAAACATCGAAGCCGAGCAGCGGAATAAGTCCGGAACGTACAGGATTGCTACCGTTAGCTTCTTTGGTAATATGCAGTTTTCCATCCTTATCGGCTGACAGCCAAGTCCAACCCGATCCGAATAATCCTACGGAAGCGGCTGTGAATTCTTTCTTGAAGTTATCAAAGCTTCCGAAATCATGTTTAATCGCTTCTGCCAATTTCCCTACAGCTTCTTTATGAACAGGTTTTGGAGAAAATTGCAGGAAGTAAAGCGTGTGGTTCAGGACTTGTCCGGCATTATTAAAAATAGCTCCATCCGGTGCGGAGGCTACAATAGCTGTTAAGTCTTTGTTTTCATACTCTGTTCCGGGGATGATATTGTTGATATTGTTTATGTATGTTTGCAAATGTTTGCCATAGTGAAAATCTATGGTATGCTGACTGATTACAGGTTCCAACGCATTGTTAGCGTACGGAAGTTTTGGCATTTCGTGAGTCATAATTATAAGCATTAAAGATGTTAATAACGTACCTATAATTTATCTTGAATTATAGTCCTGAAAAGATAACGCTTAATCTCACATAAATGTTCTTTGGATTTTGGTTAATTTCAATGTGGATGGCACTTGCACCCTATATATGGCACTTACACCACATATATATGGTTCGCGAACGGGATATATGNNGGGATATATGTGGTTCACGCACCATATATATCCCGTTCGCGCACCATATATATCCCGTTCGTACACCATATATATCCCGTCCAGGAACCACATATATCCCGTTTAGTTACTGTGTATCAGTGTGTTACAGCCAAATCACTGGCAAAAAACAGAGTGAGAGTAACTTCTACC
>NZ_DBDF01000033.1 GCF_002293435.1 Bacteroides sp. UBA939
TTCTGAGAGGGGGTAGTCTAAGTATACGACTGAGGTAGTCTAAGTATACGACTGAGATACCCTCAGTCGTATAGTGAGATAGGCTAAGTATGGGAGTGAGATTACGTCAGCCGGCTGCGCACGTACCGCATGCACCTTTGAACTTGACCGCCGCTTCCTCAATGGGCAACGCCGCCTTATAGTTCTCGATGTATTCGCCGAAGCCTTTCACATCTTCGGGCGTAGGCGATATCTCGATGCCTGCATCTCCGCTGAATACCTGTTCGTCGAGGAATGCGGCAAGCGGTTGGCCTTTCTCGTTGTTCACCAGGTAAGAACCCAGCAGGGCAATACCCCAGGCGCCGCCTTCGCCGGCTGTTTCCATAACGGAAATGGGCGAGTTCAGTGCTGCCGCAAGTACCCGCTGGCCTACGTTCCGGGTCTTGAACAACCCTCCGTGCCCGGTGATTCTGTCTACCTTTACCTGCTCTTCTTTGAAAAGAATGTCGTTACCAATCTTGAGTACGCCGACAGAAGCGTGCAGGTGCGCCCGCATGAAGTTGGCGAGGTTGAACCTATCGTTTGCCGAACGTACAAACATCGGTCTGCCGTCGGTAAGCCCTGTAACGGGTTCGCCCGATACGTAGTTGAAGGAAACCAGTCCTCCGCAATCCGCATCGCCCGTAAGCGCATGGCTGTAGAGTTTCTCGTACACCTGGTTCATGTCCACGGGTATGCCCAGAAGCTCCTGGTACTCTTTGAAGAGGTTGACCCACGCGTTGAGGTCGGAAGTGCAGTTGTTGCAATGCACCATGGCTACGGGGCTTCCGTCGGGAGTGGTAACCATATCAATCATTTCGTAGGGCTTGGACAGGTCTTTCTCCAATACAATCATGGAGAATGACGATGTGCCTGCCGATACGTTTCCGGTGCGCTGCCTGACGGCGTTAGTCGCCACCATGCCCGTGCCGGCATCCCCTTCGGGCGGGCATACGGGGGTTCCTGCTTTCAGATGGCCCGACGTGTCGAGCTTTGCGGCTCCCTCTGCGGTGAGGAATCCGGCGTTTTCACCCGCCGGCAATACTTCGGGCAGAATGTCGAGCAGTTTCCAACCGTACTGTTTGGGAGCTACCAGTTCATCGAACTTGGCAACCATCGGGGCGGAATAGTCCTTGGTAACCGGGTCGATGGGGAGCATACCCGATGCATCACCTATGCCCAGCACCTTTTTGCCCGTCATCTGCCAGTGGATGTATCCGGCAAGGGTTGTCAGATAATCAATGTCTTTCACGTGCGTTTCGCCGTTCAGGATTGCCTGATACAGGTGTGAAATGCTCCATCTCAACGGGATGTTGTAGACAAACAGCGACGACAAAGCCTCTGCCGCCTGCCCCGTATTGGTATTTCTCCACGTGCGGAAGGGGACGAGAATCTCTTCTTTCCCGTTGAACGCCATGTAACCATGCATCATGGCGCTGACGCCGATTGCCGCCAAAGTCTCTATCTCTGTGCCGTACAGTTGCTTCACGTTCGAGCGGAGGTCGGCATAACAATCCTGCAACCCGTGCCAGATGGCGTCCATGCTGTACGTCCAAAGTCCGTCCACCAACTGGTTTTCCCACGTGTGGCTGCCCTGGGCGATGGGTTTGTTGTCTCCGTCAATCAGCACAGCCTTGATTCTGGTAGAGCCGAACTCTATGCCCAGAATGGCTTTGCCTGCTTCGATGGTTGATTTTGCATCCGGTTTCATAATCAACTGAGTGCTTTGTTCAACATGTAATATACTTCATTCATGCGCAGTTCCTTCTTGAACTCGCTGATGGTGGTGCTTTCGTCGATAACTACCATTTCGATGCCTGCCATCTCGGCGTAGTCTTCCCAGTATTCCACGGTCAGGTCGTACGAGAAGCTGGTATGGTGGGTGCCGCCTGCCAGAATCCAGGCTGCTGCGCCTACTTCGAGGTTTGGCATCGGAATCCACAGTGCGCTGGCAACGGGAAGTTTCGGCAGCGGCTTGCTCTTGATGCATTCTACCTTGTTCACGATAAGGCGGAAACGGTTGCCCAGGTCTACAATGGTGGCGGCTACGCCTGTGCCTTGCTTGCTGGTGAATACGAGGCGCGCCGTCTCGCTGTCGATACCGATGCTGAGGCGGTGTACTTCCAACTTGGGTTTGGCTTCGGCTATCAGCGGACAGATTTCGAGCATGTGCGCTTGCAGGATG
Organism: Bacteroides sp. UBA939; assembly: GCF_002293435.1. Taxonomy (GTDB): domain Bacteria; phylum Bacteroidota; class Bacteroidia; order Bacteroidales; family Bacteroidaceae; genus Bacteroides. The sequence goes on from NZ_DBDF01000033.1 coordinate 2,204, forward strand.
GCGCTCTTTTCGCCGTCGAAGTTTAGTGTATAGTCTTCGAGGAAGGAACATCCCTTCGGCATTCCCTGGCTCATAACCCAAGTGGTGCGGTACAGTGCTGCTGTTTTCCAGTCGCCTTCTGCGCCGAAACCGTAGCCTTCTTCCATCAGGCGTTGCGATGCCAATCCCGGAATCTGGTCGAAGTCACCAAGATCGTTGAAGTTGGTGGTGAATGCCTTTGCACCTGTATCTTTCAATATGCGGCGGAGGGCAACTTCTGCCTTTGCGGAGTTCCATACTTTTACGTAAGCCTCTGTTCCGGCTTTTTCCAGTTCGGGGGCGTGGTCGTATTGCTTGAAGTAGATGTCGACAAGCGCTTGTACGTCTTTGTCTTCTACGGCGTTGTAGTACTTCATCAGGTCGTTTATCGGGCAATAGTCTACGTGGTAGCCCAGTACTTGCTCGGCAGCTACCTTATCGCCGTCTGTTACGGCTACGTTGTTCATTTGGTCGCCGAAGCGGATAATCAGCATGTCCTGCGCATCCGCCCATCCTGCGCAAACGCGCATCCAGGCGGCAATCTGGCCTTGTGCTTTTTCGTCTTGCCAGTGTCCTACGACTACTTTGCGGTTCTTGCGCATACGGGTTACGATATGGCCGAACTCACGGTCGCCGTGGGCGGACTGGTTGAGGTTCATGAAGTCCATGTCCATTGTATCCCAGGGGATTCCCTTGTTGAACTGTGTATGGAAGTGTAGTAGTGGTTTCTTCAACTCTTGCAGGCCGTGAATCCACATCTTTGCGGGAGAGAAGGTGTGCATCCAAGTGATGACACCGATACATTTCTCGTCGTTGTTGGCGGCCTTGAAGGTGGCGGTTACTTCTTTGGAGGAGTTTACCGTACCTTTATATACTACTTTCACGGGCAGGTTTCCGCTGGCATTCAGCCCTGCTACCATTTCGTTGCTGTGTGCGTCTACTGCGATAACTGCATCGCCTCCGTACAAGAGCTGTGCTCCTGTTACGAACCATACTTCATATTGTTCAAATGCATTCATAATTCATTGATTTTTAATTCTTGTTTTTTGTTTATATGATATCATACTACTAAAGTGATAAATGAGGATTTATACTTGAACACAGAGGATTTATATTTGAACACAGAGACACAGAGTCACAGAGTTTTTTCTTTCTTTTAAGAAAGAGAACCTGAACCTGAGTACACAGAGAAGGCGACTACGTAGCAGAGAAAAAAAACTCTGTGTCTCCGTGTCTCTGTGTTTAAATATTGTCCTCCTGTGTTTAAACATAAGTTTTCATTGTCCATAATAGGCATTCGCCCCATGCTTGCGATTAAAATGCTTCTCAATCAGCAACGGATTCATCGTTAGCTTAGGGTTGACGGCATACGCTATGCTCGCCATCTTAGCCACCTGCTCCATCACCACTGCATTGTGTACGGCATCGTTCGCATCTTTCCCCCACGAGAAAGGGCCGTGGTTCTTCACCAACACTCCGGGTGTATGCGCAGCATTCAATCCCTCGAAACGCTTCACGATAACGTTTCCGGTTTCCATCTCATAAGCGCCCTCTACTTCTTCCTTCGTCATATCTGCCGTGCAGGGTATGGCATCGTGGAAGTAATCGGCATGTGTAGTCCCGATATTCGGAATGTCACATCCGGCTTGCGCCCAGGCAGTGGCATACGTAGAGTGGGTATGTACCACACCGCCTATTTCAGGGAATGCCTTGTAGAGCGCCACGTGGGTAGGGGTGTCCGATGACGGCTTCAACCGTCCTTCCACCACCCGCCCGTCGAGGTCTACTACTACCATGTCTTCCGCCTTCATATCGTCGTAACTCACACCGCTGGGTTTGATGACTACCAGTCCCGACTCACGGTCGATGGCGGATACGTTTCCCCAGGTGAAGATAACCAGTCCATGCTTCACCAACTCAAGGTTGGCACGGAATACTTTTTCTTTCAGTTCTTCCAACATACTTGTCTACTGTCTCACAATTTGAATTTAGGTGCCTTGCGGTATGCCTTTTCGTTGAACTTGTACAAGGCGGCTCCGCGTTTAGAACCTGTTTTATCAATCTTATCCGTTTTCTCGATGTAATCCATTTCGGCTATCCGTTTGCGGAAGTTACGCTTGTCTATCAGTTCGCCGTAAATGGCCTCGTAGAGGCTTTGCAACTGAGACAGGGTGAATAACTTCGGCAACAGATTGAAGCCGATAGGTTCTGTGGACGCTTTTTGCTGCATCAGTTTCCGTGCCTGCTCCACCATCAGCGGATGGTCGAATATCAGGGGAGGCAGTTCGTTGATGTTTATCCAGTAAGCATTATGCTGGTGTACCAGTTCGCGGTCGTACTCGTTGATGTTTATCAGGGCGTAGTAGGCAATGGAAATAACCCGCTCGCCCGGGTCGCGTTCCACTTCGCCGAACGAGCCTACCTGCTCCATATATACATTCTCCAATCCGGTCAGCTCTGCCAGTACACGCTTGGCGGCATCATCCACGCTCTCATCTTGTTGCACAAATCCACCCATCAGAGACCATTCGCCCATTGCCGGCTGAAAATTCCGTTTCAGTAGCAGCAAGTTCAACTCTCCTTCGTTGAAACCGAAGATAATGCAATCGATAGCAACGAAGAAGGTTGGATTTGAACTATAATATTTATTCATATATATGATTCAATCGTCACTTACCAGAAATAGATATAGAAAGCAACCGTGATACCCAGAATGATAACCGTGTGGATAATGTCCCAACGATTCCAACTGGCGCGTGTCTCTGCTCTCTGCGCCGGAGTAGAAGTTCCGAATACCAATCCCTGTATCTTCTCCGCAGCCGGCGCTTTGGTGGCAAGACTGACTAAGATAACCACAATGATACAGAACAGGAACATCCATCCGCANNCCGCAGAAGAACAACCAGTTCATATCATAGAACAGGTATTTGAATGTGCCGCCTACCACATCGGCTGCATTGCTGTAGTACACCTTGGCGCCCAGGCGTGTCAGACCGATAACCATACCGGCAATCAATCCCCACATACCGCCCTGTGCCGAAGTACGTTTCCAGCAGATACCCAACAGGAAGGCTGCGGCGATACCCGGTGCCAGAACAGACTGTACGTCTTGCAGGTAAGTATAAAGCACGTCGCCTACGCTGCGCATGATGGGAATCCACAAGATACCCAGAACCACAATCACCACGGTTGCTATCTGACCGATAACTACCAGTTTCTTCTCAGATGTCTTGGGCTTGAAGCGTTTGTAGAAGTCAATTGTGAACAGCATGGCGGAAGAATTGAACAGGGATGCCAGCGAACTCATCAAAGCCGCCAGGATACCGCAAACTACCAGGCCCTTAACACCTGCCGGCAACAGTTTTGCCACCAGTGTCGGGAAAGCTGCATCGGCATTTGCCATACCGCTGTCCATCATCGGCAGGAAGCCTTCGCCGCCGGCGCCGATGTACTTCTGATGCAATGCAAAGGCAATCATACCCGGAATAAGGAACAGGAATACGGGCAACAGTTTCAGGTAGGCGCCGAAGATAGTACCACGGCGTGCTTCTTTCTGGTTCTTGCCGGAGAGTACGCGTTGCACGATGAACTGGTCGGTACACCAGTACCAGAAACCGATGATGGCAGAACCTACCAGTGCTCCCAGCCAGGGGAAGTTAGGGTCGCCGTTACTACGAATCAATTCGGTCATTGTGTTGCCATAGTCATTCACGGTTACTGCACCGCAAACGCGCATCATCTCGTCCCATCCGCCCAGTTCTTTGAAACCGAGGACGAGGATAATCAACGAGCCTAATAATAAAATAGGTGTTTGCAGTACGGAGGTATAAAGAACCGACTTCATACCGCCAAAGATTGTATATAATGCGGTTATCAGAACCAGGCCGATAGCTGCAATCCAGAAGAAGTCAATTCCCCAAAGCGTCTCGATACCGAATACTTGTTGGAAAACCAATCCGCCGGCATATACCGTAACCGCAACCTTGGTCAGCACATAGCTGATGAGGGAGATAACGGACAATATGGTACGTGATTGCGGGTTGTAGCGACGTTCCAGGAATTCCGGCATCGTAAATACCATACTCCTTGAATAGAAAGGTACGAATACCCATCCCAGAATAAGAATCATCCATCCCTGGATTTCCCAGTGAGCCATAGCCATACCGCTGGAAGCTCCTGCTCCCGCCAGTCCTATGAGGTGTTCCGAACCGATGTTGGATGCAAAAATAGATGCACCAATAGCAAGCCAGGTGGCGTCACGTCCACCCAAGAAATAATCTGCCGAGTCGTTTTGCTTTTGTTTGACTACCCAAACAATGATACCAATCAGAGCTGCTGCAAAGACTCCGATAACAATCCAATCTAATGTTCCCACAATATTTATATTTTAGAGTTTACTATTATTTCTCGACTGAGAACTTGAAAATACATTCGCTGTTGTAAGTCTGTCCCGGTTCCAGTACAACGCTGGGCCATTCCGGCTTATTAGGACTGTCGGGATAGTGTTGTGTCTCCAGACAAACGGAAGCGCGTTGGTTGTAGGTGATACCTTTCTTGCCGGTAACGGTGCCATCCAGGAAGTTACCCGAATAAACCTGTATGCCCGGTTCGTTGGTGTACACTTCCAGTGTGATGCCGCTTTCCGGTGAAGTCAGTTTGGAGGCTAACTGGGTGATATCTCCTTTGGTGTTCAGCACCCAGTTGTGGTCGTAGCCGTTTCCATTCTTCAGCTGGTCGAAATCATAGTTCGTGATATCTTGTCCTACGGTCTTGGGAGTAGTGAAATCCATCGGAGTATCCTTCACCGTTACAATTTCTCCTGTAGTCATAAATGTGCTGTCTACCGGAGTATAATTATCTGCGTTCACATATAATATATGGTCTGTTGCAGCCTTTGCGGGATTGCCCGATAAGTTGAAATAGGAGTGGTTGGTCATGTTGATAACCGTTTTCTTATCTGTGGTGGCGCTATACTTTATATCTATAGCGTTGTCATCCGTCAGTTTGAAAAGTACTTTGGCAGTTACGTTGCCGGGGAAGTTCTCGTCTCCGTCGGGTGACGTGCATGTCAACTCCAAGGTAGTGTCGTCAATCGGGTTAGCTTCATATACCTTATATTGCCAACCTCTGGGGCCGCCATGCAGACAGTGCCCGAAGTTATTCCGTGGCAATTGGATAGTGTCTCCATCCAGTACGATTCTTCCCTGGCTGATGCGGTTTGCATAACGGCCGATAGAGGCGCCGAAGTCACTTGGGATGTTTACGTAATCGGCAATGCTGTCGAACCCCAGAACAACGTCCTTCATATTCCCGTCTTTATCGGGCACCATAATAGAAACGATGCGCCCACCAAAGTTGGTGATGCATACTTCCATGCCCGACTTATTCTTTAAGGTATAAAGATTCGTCTTGGCATTGTTCACTTCCGTTTGAAAATTCACCGGGTCGAGTCCTGACAACGTCAACTCCTGCGCCGGCTTGTTATTGCACGCAGCTAACATCAGCGCGGCAATTCCTGCAAGTACAAAATTGTTTTTCATGCTTCTATTTTTAATGTAAATGAGATAATTATGCTATTATGGGTGTAAAAGTAACACTTTAATTGAGTGTGTCAACTACACTACTATATGTTATGTAACATAAAAGGGGAAAAAGTATTATGAATGGATGAATATAACTATAGGCAGTGTCATTAAAAAAGTAAGGATTATGAAACCAAGTATAAAAGATAGTAATGCCTTTATGTAACTCGCTGCCTTTTTTTCGTTAAAGAATTGTCCGGTTGCCCATGTGATATAAACCATATCAATAACCAATAGGAAATTCATTAGATTCAAATGAGTTGCTGCTTGAAAAATTAAACTTGCGGTATCAATCAAGGTTGTTAGTCCAAACACGTAGCATAAGAGAACATAGATTTCAGAAAGGTTGTATCCGGCTTTTCTAAAACACACTTTTACTCCGAATGCCATAAAAAAGCCTATCAACAGGTTTGTATAACCTGTGTTTTCCTGTGTCCATTTTGTAATAGCTAATATAGTCCGATTCATTTCTTTCTGGCCATTCGATATGTCCCCGTATGATGTGACATAGTTTTCAACGTCCAATGGAAAAAAATAACTTATAATTGTATAAATTAATGAAGTTACAACGATAAATGAAATTGGTCTTATAAGTCGGCTTCTATCTTCGGTGATATAACGTCTGATACTTGTTCCCGGGTTTGTAAGCAGGCTTTTTATGGTATAAAACATTCCACTGTTTACAAATAAAACATCCGCAATTTCATTCAGAATATATCGCCGGTTGATTTTTTCTATTTCAGTGGGTTGTCCATGGTTTGAACCATGATTTTCATTCACCGGCTCATTACAATTTTTACAAGTATTCATTTGTATTTCTTATTTTATTTAACGTTGTCTGCCTTCCTGGAATTGCTACTAACTCAAAAAATGGCGCGATAATTATCTCATATATGCAATATGTGAAAAGGATAATTCAAATCATAGGGTTTTTCTTTTCGCAAACAAAAGTACTAAATATTTGGAGAATTAGGGCAATTGCACCAAAATTCTATTCGTTGCCGGAACTGAAGTTATTATGATATGAGTATCTGCTATGAGAACACTGAACTGATAACCGGGAATTTAGCGGTGGGAATGGGGAAGCGGACGACCGGGAATGGGGAAGCGGACGATGCGGAATAAGGCGGACGAATGCGGAATGGGGGCGCGGATGAATGCGGAATAAGGCGGACGAACGCAGGTTCTTTTCTTAATTCTCCGGGTGATGGAGTGTACTTGATGGTAGACCTCATCATAGAACGCTCGTATAGTGTGGTAGGAATCATTGGGTATGATTGCCACAATCATTGGGTATGATTCCTACAATCATTGGGTATGATTGTACCATAAGGTCTATAGTTATCTATGTTCTGTTCGTACATCATGTAGGATGAAGTAGTTCATGAACTGAACACAGAGAGTTTTTCTTTATTAAACACAGAGGCGCAGAGGCACAGAGTTTATTTTCTTTTAAGAAGAGAAACTGAACCTGAGTACACGGAGAGGGCGACTACGTCGCAGAGAAAAGAACTCTCAGTGTCTCTGCGCCTCTGTGTTTAATAAAGAAAAAACTCTGCGTCTCAGTTCGAGCATAAGTTACCCATTTGAGAAAAAAGAATTCGTGTTCATCCGCCTTATTCCGTATCGTCCGCATACCTGTTCACCTGAATTCGGTGCTATCGTAGCAGAGACTCATACATAATATCTATTCCGTAGGCGAATGAAATTTTAGAGCAGTCGCCCTGATTTTAGCAAAGAAATGAAAGATACTACGAATATTTTTCCTATATTGACCGCCCCTTATTGCATTAAGAACCATCCGGGGTGGACCGGAACAGCGCATTGTACAGTATTCACCACAGATGGGGCGAGGGCGAATTGCAAGAAGAGGAATGGAACATGCCCCATCTTCTATGTATAGAGTAAGACGGGCTGTTGGGAGAGAATCGAGGAGCTCGGGACTTTGCCGAAGACAGGCAATCCCTGCAATTGACGCTCGACGATGAAGTGGTGAAGAATCTGAATGGGGGAAAAGAACTAAATAATCAATATTAATATATTTATTTTGAAATCATGAAAAGACACATCAGATTATTAGCGGCGCTGACCCTTACCGCAGGAATGGCGGTTCAGGCGCAAACCAATGAGTTTGTGATACAAACCAGGAAATTAGGCGCGGAGATTCAGCCTACCATGTATGGGCTATTCTTTGAGGATATCAACTATGCCGCCGACGGCGGGCTTTATGCCGAGTTGGTGAAGAACCGTTCGTTTGAATTCCCCCAGCACCTGATGGGCTGGAAAACCTTCGGCAATGTGACTCTGCAAGCTGACGGCCCTTTTGAGAGGAATCCGCATTATGTTCGTTTAGCCTATCCCGGGCATGCGCATAAGCATACCGGACTGGACAATGAAGGTTTCTTCGGCATCGGCGTAAAGGCAGGAGAGGAGTATCGCTTCTCTGTATGGGCGCGTTTGCCCGAAGGTGGGACGTCGGAAAGAATACGTATAGAACTGGTGGATACCAAGTCTATGGGCGAGCAACATGCTTTTGCTACCGCGACGTTGACAATTGATTCAAAAGATTGGAAAAAGTATCAGGTTATCCTGAAACCGGCAGTGACGAACCCTAAGGCAACTCTTCGTATCTTCCTGGCATCGAAGGGTACGGTCGATTTGGAGCATGTCTCCCTCTTCCCCGTCGATACCTGGAAAGGGCACGAGAACGGTTTGCGTAAAGACCTTGCACAAGCTTTGGCTGATATCAAACCGGGTGTGTTCCGCTTTCCCGGCGGGTGTATCGTAGAAGGAACGGACTTGGCTACGCGCTATGACTGGAAGAAGTCGGTAGGTAAGGTAGAGAATCGTCCGCTGAATGAAAACCGTTGGGAATATACTTTCCCGCATCGTTTCTATCCCGATTATTTCCAAAGCTATGGATTGGGATTCTTTGAATTCTTCCAACTGTCGGAAGAAATAGGAGCAGAGCCGCTTCCGGTATTGAGTTGCGGCCTGGCTTGCCAGTTCCAGAACTCGGATGCCGAAGCGCATGTGGCTGTCTGCGATTTGGATAGCTATGTGCAGGATGCACTCGACCTGATAGAGTTTGCCAATGGAGATATAACCACGGAATGGGGAAAGCTTCGTGCCGATATGGGGCATCCTGCACCGTTCAACCTGAAATTCATAGGTATAGGTAACGAACAGTGGGGACCGGAATATCCCGCACACCTCGAACCCTTTATCAAGGCTATCCGTAAAGCCTATCCGGAGATTAAGGTTATCGGAAGCTCCGGCCCGAATTCAGAAGGAGAACAATTCGAATATCTGTGGCCGGAAATGAAACGTCTGAAAGTAGACTTGGTGGATGAGCATTTCTATCGTCCTGAAGATTGGTTCCTGAATCAGGGTGCCCGCTATGATAACTACGACCGTAAAGGTCCGAAAGTATTTGCAGGTGAGTACGCCTGTCATGGTAGAGGTAAGAAATGGAATCATTTCAATGCCGCCTTGCTTGAGGCTGCATTCATGACCGGATTGGAGCGCAATGCGGACATTGTACACATGGCCACTTATGCGCCTTTGTTTGCCCATGTAGAGGGTTGGCAATGGCGTCCGGACATGATTTGGTTTGATAATCTGAATTCTGTCCGCACTGTAAGTTACTACGTGCAGCAGCTTTATGGGCATCACAAGGGAACTAATGTGCTTTCTCTGACTATGAACAAGAAGCCGGTAACCGGTGCCGAAGGTCAGAACGGGTTGTTTGCGAGTGCCGTTTTCGATAAGGATAAGCAAGAAATCATAGTGAAGGTTGCCAATACTTCTGATAAGGCTCAACCTTTATCATTGAAGTTTGAAGGATTAAAGAAACAGGAAGTATTGTCCGGCGGACGTTGCATCAAGCTTCGCTCTGCTGACCCGGAGAGAGAGAATACGATTGAACAGCCGTTTGCCATTCAGCCCCAGGAGACTTCGGTGTCCATCGATGGACAAGTGCTGAATGTAGAGCTGGAACCCAAAACGTTTGCCGTTTATATTTTTAAGAAAGGATGATGGTTAGAGAATAGATGAAATTCCTCAAACTACCGATATTTTGTAAGTTTGAGGAATTTCTTCAAAATATATGGTTTTAAAAAGACTATCACTGTCAGTTCATATAGGTATTGTTAACAAGAGAAGGGCGCCTTCCCAATCATGGGAAGACGCCCTTTTAAATTGGTGTGCTTGCTTTAAGCTAATTTACGTGCACCGTCACTGATGACTACATCATAGACTTTCGGGCTTCTGCCGAATTTCTCTTTGAACTTGGTTTTAGCGTTCTGAATGAACGTATCATACAGTTCATCTTTCACCAAGTTGATAGTACAGCCACCGAAGCCACCGCCCATTACGCGAGAACCTGTTACGCCACAGTCAAATGCAAGGTCATTCAGGAAGTCGAGTTCTTCGCAGCTTACTTCGTAAAGCTTGCTCATGCCATGATGTGTTTCGTACATCTTCTGGCCTACAGTTTCGTAATCACCTTTTTCCAAAGCGTCGCAAACGTCGAGTACGCGTTGGATTTCTTCGATTACATACTCTGCACGCATGTAGTCCTCTTCGCTGATTCCAGCTTTTGACTCTTGCAGCATTTCCATAGTACAGTCGCGCAGGAATTCTACGTGCGGGTGTTTCTCTTTGATAACAGCAACAGCAGCCTCGCAGCTCTGGCGACGTTTGTTGTATGCCGATGAAGCCAACTCATGTTTCACTACAGAATCTACCAATACCAGACGATATCCTTGCGGATTGAATGGGAAGTATTGATACTCCAATGAACGGCAATCCAAACGGATCAAGCTACCTTTCTTGCCAAATATAGAGGCAAATTGGTCCATAATACCACATTTTACACCACAATAGTTATGTTCCGTAGCTTGTCCTACTTTAGCCAGCTCGAACTTGTCTATTTTGTTTTCTCCGAACAATTCATTCAGAGCGAAAGCATACGTACTTTCCAAAGCGGCAGACGAAGACATACCCGCACCCAAAGGCACATCACCGGAAAATGCTGTGTTGAAGCCCTTTACATCAACGCCACGCTTAATCATCTCGCGGCATACACCGAAGATATATCTGGCCCAGCTTGCACGGGGAGCATCCTCCTCTTTCAAACCGAATTCCACATAATCCTTCAGGTCAATGGAATAAGCTTTTACAATGTCTGTGTTGTTTGGTTTTATTTCAGCAATCATGCCTTTGTCAATTGCCCCGGGGAATACGAACCCACCATTATAATCCGTATGTTCACCAATAAGATTGATGCGTCCCGGAGAAGCGTAGACCGCTCCTGTCGTTCCATCAAAGTGTTTGATGAAACGACTTCTTACGTGCTCTATATCCATGATATTTTCAAATTTATATGGTTAATAAATGAATAACCTGATATTATTATTTTTATAAATTAATCAACTGGAATGTTCTTATTTACATTCTTGCAACCTACCAATCCGTAGAAGAGCAAGTAAGCCAATGCAATGATGATAACCCAATAGCTTGGCATGAAACCGGCAATGTCGGCTACCCAACCCTGAATAACAGGCAGGACACCACCACCAAAAACCAGCACCATGAACAGACCGGAAGCGGCTGCGAGGTATTTGCCTAATCCTTCTACGGCAAGGTTGAAGATACCACCCCACATAATAGAAGTACAGAGGCCGACTAATACCAGATACATGGCGTTAATGGGTACTTCTGCAAGACCGAATGACAGACCGCCTGTTGCGCCTTGTTGAAGCACGGGCAGATTAATCAGCGTTCCTGTAGAAGAGAAGATGGCGAGGAATACCAGAATCAACCCTAAAGCAGATGTGAAGATAATCATCGCTTTGCTGGAAATTCTTGCGCCGAGTGAAGCTCCCACCAGACGGCCAATCAGCATCAGGAACCAATATGTTCCTACCACAAAGCCGGAAATGGTGGAAGCGATGCCTGCTCCGCCCTTATCAACAGAGTCGGTAAGGAATAGATTCAGGGTGCCCGGTACACCTACTTCGATGCCCACATATACAAAGATTGCGATAGCTCCCAATACGAAATGACGGAATTTTAAAGCGCCTTTCATCAGTCTGCCGATAGGTTCGGTTGAAGCAGCAGTGTTAGGTTCCGGTATATTCACAAACAGAAGTACGAAGAATGCGAAAGCGAATACCGCCATAGCTGTGTACATTACCGGGAATATCTGCGAAATGGTAGCTTTTTCGATAGAACCTGCGATGAGGATACCAACGAACATCGGGGTGATAGTAGCCATTACGGAGTTGAAAGAACCGCCCACCTGGATAAGTTGATTACCTTTGTTGCCTTCGCCGCCAAGGCTGTTCAGCATTGGGTTTACCACCGTGTTAAGTAAGCACATAGAGAAACCTGCTACGAATGCGCCAGTCAGGTAAACGGCAAAAGCCATTTCCGGACTTGAATGACCGGACAGGAATTGGATACCTACGCCGATGAAGCCAACAGCTATTGCGATAAGCGCTGTCTTCTTATATCCTACACGTTGCAACAGGATACCGCTCGGGATACCCATTACTGCGTAAGCTATAAAGTTACCGAAGTTTCCCAACATACCCAGGGCATTGGATACGCCGAATTGGTTTTTCAACACAATACCCATAGGAGCTGCGAGGTTAGTAACAAATGAAATCATACCAAAGAGAAAAATCATCGTAATTATCGCGATGAGTTTCCCGTTCTGCTTTTGTTGTGTCATGGTTTTAATAATTTATTAGTTATTATAAAATTAGATTAGTTATTTTATTCTTGTACGCCGAACTTGTAAATAGTCACTTGTTGGTACTCATCGCCCGGAAGCAATATTGCCGACGGAAAATGTGGTTTGTTTGGCGTATCGGGGAAGCATTGGGCTTCAAAGCACACGGCGCTGCGGGCGGGGAAAGTTGCTCCGTGCGCACCGGTGAAACCACCCAGCCAGTTACCCGTATAAAGTTGCACGCCGTTCTCTGTGGTGTACACTTCCATGGTACGTCCGCTCTCCGGTTCCGTATAAGTGGCGGCAAGGCTTAGTTCGCCGTTCTCTGTCTTGTTCAATACATAGCAATGGTCGTAACCGGCGCCATTTATCAGTTGCTGGAACTTATCATCAATGCGTTCGCCGATAGTATGTGGCGTGCGGAAATCCATAGGAGTACCTTCTACTTTCAGGATTTCTCCTGTCGGAATGGATACTTCGTCAATGGGAGTATAGAAATCAGCGTTGATGGTAATGGTGTGGTTCAGAACAGTAGGGGTGGGGTTGGCAATGCCTGCCAGGTTGAAGAAGCCGTGATTGGTAAGGTTGACGACAGTTGCTTTGTCGGTGGTTGCCCGGTATTCAATGACCAGTGCATTGGCCTCGTTTTCCAGGCGATAGGTCATTTCTACTTCCAGATTTCCCGGGAATCCTTCTTCGCCGTCGGCGGATGTGTAGTTGAACACCACGGTTGTCGGATCCGGTTGGACTGCATCCCACACCCTGGCATGAAAACCTGTGGGGCCACCGTGCAGGGAATTGGGACCATTGTTGATTGTCAGTTCATGCTCTTCTCCAAATAAAGTGAATTTCCCTTTGGCGATGCGATTTCCATAACGGCCGATGATGGTGTTGAGGAAAGGCTCGGGGCTATTGACAACATGGTCTATGCTATCGTGTCCTAAAATCACATTGGCGTACTTCCCGTTTTTGTCGGGTACCATAATAGAAAGGATGGCGCACCCGTAGTTGGTGACCGCAACTTCCATGCCCTGAGCGTTTTTAAGGATAAATAAATCTGTTTTCCTGTTATCTATATTCTTTTGAAAATCGTCCCTGTCTAAACCTGACAAGTTACTTTCTGTTTGAACTGTGTTTATCATATACCTGTTATTTATTTAATTTCTTGCAAATAAAAAGAAATTCTTCCGTACTCCCAAGAGTTTAGATTGAAATGTGAAGAACATTTTAGGAAAGTTTAGCGTTTAACATTTAGAGCCTGTTTAAATTTTGCTCAAAAAGTTTTTTATTCAGCTTGTTTTGAACTTATTTCCGGTCTGTTTTCCTCTTTTTATCCGTCACATAGCCCGCTATGGTCCTCATAAAAACAGAAAAATACCCTCAAAAATAACTCTCAAAACAATGCTGAGCAAAATTTAAACAGGCTCTTATGAGGCGGATTGATATTTTTTGTATTTTTGTGGCATTAATCTAAAGAAATGTAATTTTCTTAATTTGAAGCTCTAACAAAAACTACGAATGTATCCTCTGAAATTTGAGCCTATTCTGAAGCAAACGCTTTGGGGAGGCGATAAGATTATTGCATTCAAACATTTGAATGAAGTGCTCTCAGGAGTAGGTGAAAGTTGGGAAGTGTCCGCGGTGGAACACAATGAATCTGTGGTTGCCAATGGTCCCGACAAGGGACTGACTCTTCCTGAAATGGTGCGGAAATACCGCGAAGATCTTGTAGGCGAGGCTAATTATGCGCGCTTCGGTACTAAATTCCCGTTATTGATAAAGTTCATTGATGCCAGGTTGGATTTATCCATCCAAGTGCATCCTGGAGATGAATTGGCAAGGAAGCGCCACAATTCTTTCGGCAAGAATGAAATGTGGTATGTGGTGTCCGCCGATAAAGGGGCTAAGTTGATTTCCGGCTTTTCCAGGCTGATTACTCCGAAAGAGTATAAGGAAAGGGTGTATGACGGGACGTTTGCCGATGTGCTGCAAACGTGTGACGTGAAGCCGGGCGATGTGTTCTATGTTCCTGCAGGCCGGGTGCATGGTATTGGTGCGGGCGCTTTTGTTGCCGAAATCCAACAGACTTCGGACATTACCTATCGTATTTTCGATTATAACAGAAAAGATAAGGATGGCGAGTCGCGTGAGCTGCATACCGGTCAGGCAACGGAAGCTATTAACTTTGTTGATGTGCAGGACGATTTTCGTACCGAGTACCAACACTTGCAGAATGAACCGGTAGAATTGGTTGCAAGCCCTTATTTCACGACGTCTCTTTACGACATGACTGAAGACATCACATGTGATTACTCCGAACTGGATTCGTTTGTGATTCTCATTTGCGTGGAAGGCGCGTGTCGTGTTGTGGACGATAGCCGGAATGAGATTGAGCTTCGCGCAGGTGAAACGGTGTTGTTGCCGGCATCCATACAGGAGGTGACGATTGTTCCGGAGGGTGGCGGTGTGAAACTGCTCGAAACGTATGTATAGCATTTCTTAGCTTGCATTATTCATACCGGAGTTAAAGGAGTTATCACTTTGTTAGTAATTAAGGAGTTAAAGCCGATAGTATTGCTATGTGCTTTACTGAGTATTGGCTTTAACTCCCAAGCCAACTTGTTGGCTGATAACTTCTCTAACTTCTATAGTTCCTATAAAATCGCCTTATTCTTTAGTTCTGAAACTCTGCCTTATCTTTCTCATCATTTTTAATCCTAACATAAGCCCGTCGAATACAGCCATTCCTGTATTGAAAGCCCGCATGATGGCGCTGCCTTTATTGACGGCAGGCTCAAGAGGTTCAAATATCTCTCTCGTTATGTCCGCCATGACCTGTTGCTGTGCGCGTAACTTTTCCCGTAACTCTAATTTTCGCTGCACGATGCTTTCCAACGTAATAGAGGGGGTATCGGACTGATTGTTCATGATGATATTATTTGTTATTATCCAAAAATAGTCCGGCAATGAAATTCACCATCGGGCTAATGATGAGTCGCTTGCGGAAAATGATTATCAATAGAATCAATAGAATGTGGAAGCAGGCAATGATACTGAAGCTTACCATTAATCCGCCCACATGCGGCTCCATGACATAAGCTAAAGCAAATGATAGGTAAAACAGAGCCACCATGCCAAATACGACCGCCACTAATAATAATATTAAGGTGGAAAGCAAAGTCGTGAGCTTTTCCGTAAGCTCCAGTTTGGTATATTCCTTTTGCAGGCTCAAATATTTTTTGAACTCGATGAATAGTTGCCGGAAATTCTCAATGCTTTTGTCATCTGCAAACATCATGGTGGCTCTGTTTTTTTGAACTTCTTTATTCGCCTATCTCGCCTTTAATCTCTGCTGCAATCTCGTCAACCAGGTTTTCCATCTCGCTGCGGTTCAAGCGAATACCCTTTTTGCGGAGAATCTCTGCAATTTTTTGACGAGTGTCCTCTCCTTTTTCAGGAGCAAATAAAATACCGATAGCTGCGCCCACTGCGGCGCCGCCTAAGAAAGCTGCAAGTACATTTAATCCTTTCATAATGTCCTCCTCTTTAATTTTAGAAGTTAATACTACAAAACTAACATATTTTCTTTAGAAGTTGTTCATTCCAACCACTTTTTTTTAAGAAACTGTTTTGATTTTGCTCAGCATTAGTTTCACTCAAAACATCTTTGACTATTTACACTAATGTATAGTGTTTTGAGAGTTGTTTTTGAGGATNNCTGTTTTTATGAGGAGCATAGCGGGCTATGTGACGAGTAAAAAGAGGAAAACAGACCGAAAACAAACTCAAAAGAAGCTGATGTAAATCTTTAAAAAGGAAACTCAAAACAGTTGCTGAATATCTTTATTTTAACCTGCAGCCGGCAATATGGATTCGTTCCGATACCTGCCAAAACCATATCCAAACCGTGTCCGCTCCCTACCTCCTCCGTGTCCTATAGAGAGGAGTTGGAAAGGAGCGGGTAAGGAGCGGGTAAGGAGCAAGTATGCATGCGGATAAGCATATTATTCTTTCCATTGAATCGAAGTTGCTACTAACCTGCGGCATGAATAATGCAAGCCAAGGAAATAAACAGTAGTTAATCAAATTTAACCATAAGGGTAGTGCTCGGCTTGATTGTTCCGTGTACATTTGTCTTATTATTCGAAATATAGGTTGCATGAGGAGACAAAAAAGTGCGATATTACTGATTATCAGCTTAATAGCCTTTGTGCTATTGGCTTGTAACAATGGCGACGGCGATTTGGATAATAAATGGCAATTGAGGCAGTATCAATATGCTGACGGAACCGTAAAACCACAGGACAGTATTTTCTATAACTTTCAAAAAGGCAGTTTTTCAGCCGTCTGTTTGCTGAAAAATGGCAAGTATGATACGTTTTTTGGGAATTATTCTTTGAAAGAAAATAAAATTTATATTAATTTGCTGCCTGAAAGCATCGATAACGAAAACTATGCATACTATATGGGGTGGGAAGACGGAAAGCGGACTTTTATAATAAACGAATTGTTGCCCTCGTCACTTCGCCTGGAACATGCGGATGTATGCTATGTATTTCGTAAATACTGAGTCGTAAACAATTAGATATGGAATTTATTAACAAAAGTAATATGATTATGAAGAAGTTGATAGTTTTAGGAATGGGACTGTGCATTGCATTGTCATTCTCTTCCTGTAAATCGAGTGAAAGTGCTTATAAAAAAGCATACGAGAAAGCTAAACAACAAGAATTGGCGGGAACTCAGGTTGTTGGAACCGTAAATGCAACTCCGGCTGCAAGCACTCCTGTTGCGAGTACTCCGGTTGAAGTCAAAGTCGTAGAAAGCGTGCCGGTTGCTACCACTGTACGTCAGGAAAGGGTAGAGGTAGTATCAGGCGTTGATGCTCTGAAAGATTATAGCGTAGTTTGTGGTAGCTTTGGTTTGAAAGCGAATGCCGAAAGCCTGAAAAACTTTCTGGATAAGGAAGGATACCATGCTTTCGTCGCCTTTAATCCGGAAGCAGCCATGTACCGCGTAATCGTAAGCACGTTTGCCGATAGAAATTCCGCAGCTACTGCTCGTGATGCCTTTAAGGCAAAATACCCGAACCGTAAGGATTTCCAAGGATCCTGGTTGTTGTATCGCCTTAAGTAATATCCGGGCTATAGGAGTTATCGTAGTTATCACTGCTTTAACTCCTGTAACTCCTACAGCTATGAATATGCCGGCTAAATAAAAAGAGAATATATCAAAAAATGATGTATCCTCTTTTTTTTATGTTCTGTAGCATAAATGTCATCTAAAGTGGTCAATTTGTAATATTCTCATTGTGGCATAATCGCTTCTTCTTTAGTGAATATGATTTTTGAAAAGTCGATAATGCAAGAAAAGATACATTATTTTATTTTTTCATGTAAATTTCTTTGGTATTATTAAAAAAGTGTCTATTTTTGCATCGTATTTATGCCTTATTGGGCACGAATATTAATTTTATTAAGATGAGGTATAGAAGCTCTAACATGAGAAAGTGGCTAACTACTAAGACTGTATTATTGTGTGTCGCGCTCTTTTCGTTCTGTTTGCATCCCTTAAAAGGGTTTAGTCAGGCGGGAGACAATACAGTTGATGCCTTGGTAGAAATGGGATTTGAGAATGTTGGGTGGACGGAAGACGGCAGAGAACGTGTGTACGTGCTGCAAAATTCCGCATATCGTTTGAATGGAGTCGGCATTGGCAAAGCAGTAGACGTTATTCAGAAAATGGGATTACCGGAAAACAAGCCATGCCGGATAATTGTTCTGGATAATAACATACCTCAGATTTCGCTTTATTACAAGCCGATTATCGGTGACAGTGTTCCTGAAGCGAGCCGCCAGGACTGGAATGTAAGCTATGACTTAGGCGAATCATGGAAGGAAGCACGGAAAGTAAAGGGGAAAAATAGTTCTTTGTTTAAGGTAGACATTTTAGTGTATCCGCAGCTCTATTATAAGAATCTTGTCATATCGCAGATCTATCGGGCATGCCTGGAAATTAGTCCGGCGGTTGAGATTTCGTTATGGAAAGGCGCAAAGCTGACCGCTCAGGTTATATTTCCGGCATACAATGACGGGTATAACGGTGCTATGGAGAATATACGATGGGGGTATTTGACATTGGATCAGAGTGTACGGTTGCCACACAATGTATGGCTGAAAACCGTGGTTGGTGTGTTCGACACGAATTGCTATGGAGCGGAAGTCAGTGCATTTCGTCCTTTTAAAGACGAGCGCTTTTCGTTGGAGGGAAAGTTCGGATTGGTAGGAATAGGATATTTCAACGGTTTCGCTCCTTTCCGTTACAATGGCGAAATAAGATGGTATTGGTCTGTTGGCGGTAACTTCTATTGGCCTCAGTATAATACGGAATTTAAAGTTCGGGCAGAGCAATACTTATTAAAGGATATAGGGGTGAAAATGGAGATGATAAGGTATTTCAGATATGCCGCGGTTGGTTTCTATGCGGAGAAATCGAACAAGGCAAGAGCTAATGGCGGATTCAGAATATCCATTGCACTTCCTCCTTATCGGCAAAAACGGCACGGATATTTTCCAAGAGTATCCACCGGTTTTGGTACAGGGACAACCTATAATGCAGGAAACGAACGGAAATATTATCTGATGCCATATACAAGGGCGGATGATAATATATTGAAAAAGAACCAATATAACCCCCATTTTATTAAATCAGAATTATTGAACTAAGTTTTATTTTTAATTAATTAGAAAATGAGAAAAATTAATTTATTGAAAGGCCTTAATGCTAAATCAGCGTTGGCCGTAGCTATTGTAGCTGGCTTTACGCTGGCTGGTTGCGAAAAGGAAGATTTCAATGTGAATGTTCCTGACATTGATATTCCGGCTGTAGTAATTCCGCCAGCTGAGGATGGAATAGCTTATGTTGTTTTGACTGCTACATCGGCAAGTGGCAATACCTTGGAAGGTGTGACGTTTAAAAAGAATGGAACATCAGATATAGAGGCTGAAACTAGTTACACAGCTCCTACATCTTTTACAGTAACAGCTTCTTTAGACGGATATTCACCGGTTGTAAAAACTGTAACTGTACCTGCTCTTAAGAAAGGCGCTTATGTAGTTATTCCTGTAAGCTTTGTACTGTCGGCCGTAGAAGAATCTACTACGCCTGATGTGGGAGCTAAAACAAATGATCCTGCTGTTGTAGACAATGCTACAGAAACGTTTGCAGCTGATTTTGTGCCTGGAACAGAGTACACACGCGATGTAAAAGTTCCTTTTGGTACATACTATACTGCCGAACAAAAAGCAGAACTCTTGGAAAAAGTTGAGGCTTTGACAGGCCCTGTTACTCGTGCAGGAGAAGAAGATGCAGCTAACTTGGGATTAGCAAAACAAAATCTTCGCGATATGATTAACAGTCTTCCTACCACACCGAATACAGAATTGAGAACTATCTCTTTCCTTGTAACAGCTCCTGCTAAATCTGTAACCTTTGCTGTTATTACCACATCAGATGTATATGACGTAACCTTGAAAACAACTGTTGCAGGTAAAAACTATCAGGTAAGTGGTAATCAATTACTGGTTGCTGGTAATGATATTAAAGTAACTGCTGAAGGTGTAGAAATCACTCACGGTCATGGTCATGGTCATGGTGATGATGGAAATGCCGGTGGTGGTATTGGTGGTAAATAAATCAATGAATAGACATATTGTCTGGTCTTTAAAAACGAATTATTTACCCTAAAAACAAAGAATAATGAAATATAGATTTTTAATATTGTCTCTTCTCTTGGCTGGTGCAAGTGTTGCCACTGTTGATGCACAAGAGAAGCAGGAGGCAAGCGATAATATATTTATCGGTGCCGGTGTGGGGGCAATGACAGTCTTCAATGACGGTCTCAACTCACCAACTCTCAACATCAATCTTCAGGTTGGTAAATATTTAACTCCGACTTGGGGGGTTCGTGGTGTACTAAGTGGTGCATGGCAGAGCCTGGAAAAGCAAAACCATGGCTATAGCAACTATTGCAAAAAGTTTGGTGAAATCAATTTGGATGCAATGTTGAACCTGAACAGCCTTTTTGGCAATAAGAACGTGAATCGTGCAGTAGACGTGTACTTGTTTGGTGGTCCCACAATAAACTTTTCTACAGCAGTAGGTGGTACTGTAACTTATAACCAAACGGGAGATTTAACTCAGACTCCGGGAGAACCAACCGCTGTTGAATTTACTCCTGCATACGCTTATTCTTCACAGGGTGTTAAAGCCCGTGTAGGTGCAACTGCCGGTTTGGGATTCGGTTACAACGTATCCAATAAGTTGGCTATTACATTGGAAGGCCGTTTGGGTGTAACTCCTTCTATCTTTGGTAATGGAAGCGATTGCCGCAAAGCAGAAGCTACTGGTCGCTTGAACTTAGGACTTGCTTATACTTTAGGTGGCAAGGGCTTTGTTCCTCGCGAAGCGAAAGTTGACCAAAACGCTATCAACGAAGAAGTTAACAAGTATAGAGGTGAATTGGCACAGGCTCAGGCTGACTTGGCTAACGCTAAGAACGCTTTGGCTAACGCTAAGGGTGTAACTAAGGAAGTTGTGAAAGAAATTGAAGTTGCCGGTCCTCGTGCTATCTTCTTCCGCATCGGTAGTGCTCAGATTGATGATTATGGTACGGTTAATATCCAGTTGGCTGCTAAGACTCTGAAGGCTAATCCGGGCAAGAAGTATAAGATTGCCGGTTATGCTGACAAGGCTACAGGTAGCTCTTCTTGGAACCAGAAGTTGTCTGAAAAACGTGCTCAGGCTGTTTACGATGCATTGCTCAAAGAAGGTGTAAGCAAAGACCAACTTGAACTCGTAGGCTTCGGCGGTACAGCTAATATGTTCGGTAAGAACTATTTGAACCGCGTGGTTATTCTGGAATAATACACATCTTAGGTAACTGAGAAACATAGATGAAGGCGTCTGAATTCCGGACGCCTTCATTATCTTGTAATATGCCGATAACTACTACTAATGTGTTTTTTTATTATAATGCCTGAAACTGTTTTGTGATGATGAAATTCAAACTGTTCCTTACCGTTCTTTTTTGTTTCCTTCCTTTTATCGTTTCTGCGCAGTTGACGTATGGCACAACCGGGTTGTTGCATGCCCCTTCTGCGGAGATGCAGCGTGACAAGACCTTCATGATTGGTGGAAACTTCGTGAACAAGGAATTGACACCACCTACCTGGTATTATCATACTTACAACTATTACCTGAATATAACCTTTTTCCCCTGGTTGGAAGTGGCATACACATGCACGCTTTTTAAAGCGGAAGCGCTGGGGTTAAAGCCTCACGGCTATTCAGGTTTTACGAATCAGGACAGATATTTCTCTGTCCGGTTGCGGGCTTTGAAAGAAGGGCAATTCTGGAAGTATATGCCGGCTGTGGTTTTGGGAACATCAGACCCATTCACTTCATCCGGGGGTGGCATGGTTGGTTCAGAAAAAGGAAACGGGTATTTCAGTCGTTTCTACATTGCAGTTTCCAAGCATATACCCGTCATCGGCAAGGAAAAGGTAGGCGTACACCTATCTTACCTTTATAATAACCGGAAAGAATATAAGTTGAACGGTTTAGCATTAGGCGTCACTTATAATCCATCTTTCCATCCGCAACTGAGACTGATTGCGGAATATGATTCAAAGGATTTTGCTTTAGGTGCCTCCTATTTGTTGTTCAACCATCTGCACATACAGATGGAAATGCAGAAAATGCAGTATTTCAGTGGGGGGCTGACCTACGTAGTCAATTTGAAATAAAATATTATACTATAAATTCCAAATAAGAGAGGAGACTTAACATAACGTTAAGCCTCCTCTTTTCTTATTATGACCAGGGCAACCGCATCAAAATGAATAATGAGAATTTAGCGAAGCAGATGATCGACAAGATTATCTCTATTCCTGTACATTTTATATATTCATTTTAATACGCTTGCCCTGTATTATAACACCAGATAGGGCAAATCTCAAATTTTAATCGTAATTTTGTAGCCCGTTATGAGTAGAATATTAGCGATTGATTACGGCAGGAAGCGTACTGGAATAGCCGTCAGCGACACATTGCAGATGATTGCTAACGGATTGAAAACCGTACCTACGCACGAACTGCTGGCATTCATCCTTGATTATGTAGGAAAAGAGCCGGTAGAGCGTATCCTTGTAGGGCTTCCCAGGCAAATGAACAATGAGCTTTCGGAGAATATGAAGCGAATAGAACCCTTTGTCCATTCATTGAGAAAGAAGCTGCCGGGTATGCCGATAGAGTATGTCGACGAACGCTTTACATCTGTTTTGGCGCATAAGGCGATGCTGGAAGCCGGATTGAAGAAGAAAGACCGGCAGAATAAAGCCCTGGTGGATGAAATCAGTGCGACTATTATCCTGCAGAGCTATCTGGAAAATAAACGTTTTGCCTCATTATGAGGCTATAATAGTGAATTAATAATTTATAATTAGATAGACAATGACTTTACCCATTTACGTATATGGTCAGCCTGTATTGAGAAAAGTGGCAGAAGATATTACTCCCGGCTATCCTGATTTGAAGGAATTGATTGCGAATATGTTTGAGACAATGGACAATGCGGAAGGTGTGGGGCTTGCAGCTCCGCAAGTGGGACTCCCTATTCGTGTAGTAGTGATAAATTTGGACGTGCTCTCCGAAGACCATCCTGAATATAAGGATTTCCGGAAAGCGTATATCAATCCTCATATTCTGGATGTTTCGGGTGAGGAAGTTGCTATGGAAGAGGGATGTTTGAGCCTTCCCGGTATTCATGAGTCAGTGAAACGTGGAAACAAGATTCATGTAACGTATATGGATGAGAACATGGTGGAGCATGACGAGATTGTGGAAGGTTATCTGGCACGCGTGATGCAGCATGAATTTGACCACTTGGATGGGAAAATGTTTATCGACCACCTGTCCCCGTTGCGTAAGCAAATGATAAAAGGAAAGCTGAATGCATTGCTGAAAGGAAAGGCTCATTGTTCGTATAAGGTAAAGACAGTGAAATATTAACCATATAATAAGGTATAAAAGGCTCAAAAAATATAAAAAGTCTTCTGTTAATCCCTCCAAGTGGATGAAAAGCATTAAATTTGTTTCGTTTACAAGTATTTATAAGACAAGATGATAAAGAAAATACTGATTGCTTTCCTGTTGCTTCCTACGTTGTTGTATGCACAGATCAATACGGAACGGGTGATGACTATCGCGCGTAATGCGTTGTACTTTGAAGACTATGTGCTTTCCATTCAATATTTCAACCAGGTAATTAATGCTAAGCCTTATTTATATGAGCCTTACTTCTTTCGTGGCTTGGCGAAGATTAATCTGGATGATTTTCAGGGTGCGGAAGCGGATTGCGACGCTGCTATTAATCGAAACCCTTTCGTGGTAGGGGCGTACCAGATTCGTGGGTTGGCTCGTATTCGGCAGAATAATTATGATGGCGCTATTGAAGATTATAAAACCGCTCTGAAATATGACCCTGAGAATTTAGTACTATGGCATAACCTTTCCCTCTGTCATATACAGAAGAAAGATTATGATGCCGCTAAAGAAGATTTAGGAAAGTTACTGAAGATATCGCCCAGGTATACTCGTGCTTATCTGATGCGTGGTGAAGTATCGTTGCAGCAAAAGGATACATTGCAAGCTCTGACTGACTTTGAAAAGGCGATTGATATGGATCGTTACGACCCTGATGGTTGGGGGGCGCGTGCTATAGTGCGTTTGCAACAAGGTAAATATGCGGAAGCGGAATCAGATTTGGACCGGGCTATCCACTTAAGTGCAAAAAATGCAGGTAATTACATCAATCGTGCGTTGGCTCGTTTTCACCGGAATAATCTGAGAGGTGCCATGAGCGACTATGACTTGGCGTTGGATATTGATCCGAACAACTTCCTCGGACACTATAACCGTGGTCTGCTGCGTGCTCAGGTTGGTGATGATAACCGTGCTATAGAGGATTTTGATTTTGTCCTTACAATAGAGCCGGATAATATGATGGCGACATTCAATCGTGGTTTGCTGCGCGCTCAGACGGGTGATTATCGAGGAGCTATCAGCGATTATTCGAAAGTGATTGATGAATATCCTAATTTCCTTGCCGGATATTACCAGCGTGCCGAAGCCCGGAAGAAAATAGGAGACCGGAAAGGCGCCGAACAGGATGAGTTCAAGGTCATGAAGATGCAGATTGATAAACGTAACGGCGTAACATCGAATGATAAAGACCTTGCGGATAATTCGCAGGATGATGGTGAAGATGATGGCAAGACGCGTAAGAAGTCCGATAGGAATATGGAGAATTACCGGAAAATCGTAATTGCTGATGACTCCGAAGCGGAACAGAAATATAAGAGTCATTACCGTGGACGTGTACAAGACCGGAATGTGACTATCAAGATGGAGCCAATGTATGCACTGACATACTATGAAAGGCCGAGTGAAGTGAAACGTATTATTCATTTCCATAAGTATATTGATGAACTGAACCATTCGGAACTTTTCCCCAAACCGTTGCGCATTACCAACATGGAGGCTCCGCTGACAGAAGAACAGGTAAACTACCATTTTGCCCTGATAGATTCTCATACTTCGGATATTGTTACGGATGATAAGGATACCAAGAAACGTTTCTTGCGCGGACTTGATTTTTATTTAGTTCAGGACTTTAGTAGTTCTATAGATGACTTTACGCAAGCCATTCTATTGGATGATAAATTCTTTCCGGCATATTTTATGCGGGCGTTGGTACGTTATAAACAACTGGAATATAAGAAGGCGGAAGCCGGTCTTAACGAAGGTGTTCCCGGAACTTCCGTTGACGAGAAAAAAGCGGCTGAAGTGAAAGCCATAGATTATGATATTGTCAGAAATGACTTGGATCATGTCATTCAACTGGCGCCTGATTTTGTTTATGGGTATTATAACCGTGCTAATGTATTGTCTATGCTGAAGAACTATCGTGCGGCATTGGTGGATTATGATAAGGCTATCGAATTGAATAAAGATTTTGCCGAGGCATATTTCAACCGTGGTTTGACTTATATATTCCTGGGCAATAACAAACAGGGCATTACAGATTTGAGTAAGGCGGGCGAGTTGGGAATTGTATCTGCCTACAACATTATTAAGCGATTTACAGACACACGTGAATAACATTTTTTAGCTTGAAAATGAGAAATCAAAAAGAATTAGTTACTTTTGCGTGCTGAAATATAAAATATACATAACAATATGATAAATATAACATTTCCGGATGGCTCCGTACGTGAGTATGATAACGGAGTAACGGGATTACAAATTGCAGAAAGTATCAGTTCCCGCCTGGCGCAGGAAGTGCTGGCGTGTGGCGTAAACGGTGAGATTTATGATTTGGGACGTCCTATCAATGAGGACGCGAAGTTTGTTCTCTATAAGTGGGAAGACGAACAGGGTAAGCATGCTTTTTGGCATACCAGCGCCCACTTGCTTGCCGAAGCATTACAGGAATTGTACCCGGGTATTCAATTCGGTATTGGTCCTGCCATTGAAAACGGTTTTTATTATGATGTAGATCCGGGAGAAGCGACAATTAAAGAGTCTGACCTGCAGGCTATCGAGGCTAAAATGGCTGAATTGGTAGCAAAGAAAGAAGCAGTTGTCAGAGAAAGCGTTTCTAAAGCGGATGCTCTGAAGAAATTCGGTGATCGTGGAGAAACTTATAAATGTGAGTTGATTTCCGAATTGGAAGATGGGCATATCACTACTTATACGCAAGGCGCTTTCACTGATTTGTGCCGTGGCCCGCATTTGATGACCACCACACCGATCAAGGCTATCAAACTGATGTCGGTAGCAGGTGCGTACTGGCGCGGACATGAAGACCGTAAGATGATGACACGCATCTATGGTATCTCATTCCCGAAAAAGAAGATGTTGGATGAATATCTGGTTATGCTGGAGGAAGCCAAGAAGCGCGACCACCGTAAGATCGGTAAGGAAATGGATTTGTTCATGTTCTCCGATACAGTAGGTAAAGGCTTACCGATGTGGTTGCCGAAAGGTACTGCATTGCGCTTGCGTTTGCAGGATTTCTTACGTCGTATCCAGGCGCGTTACGATTATCAGGAGGTTATTACTCCGCCAATCGGCAGCAAAGTGTTGTACGTAACTTCCGGTCACTATGCAAAATATGGCAAAGATTCATTCCAACCGATTCATACTCCGGAAGAAGGAGAAGAATACCTTTTGAAACCGATGAACTGCCCCCATCACTGTATGATTTATAAGAATTCTCCACGCTCATACAAGGAACTGCCTTTGCGTATGGCTGAATTCGGTACGGTTTGTCGCTATGAACAGAGTGGTGAGTTGCACGGTTTGACACGTGTACGTAGCTTTACGCAGGATGATGCGCATATTTTTTGCCGTCCCGATCAGGTGAAGGATGAATTCTTGCGCGTAATGGATATCATCTCTATCGTATTCCGTTCTATGGATTTTGCCAATGTGGAAGCACAGATTTCTTTGCGTGACAGGGTGGATCGTGAGAAATATATCGGCAGTGATGATAATTGGGAAAGAGCGGAACAGGCTATTATCGAAGCTTGTGAAGAAAAAGGCCTGACCGCCAAAATAGAATATGGCGAAGCCGCATTCTATGGTCCGAAGCTTGACTTTATGGTTAAGGATGCCATTGGTCGCCGTTGGCAGTTGGGTACCATTCAGGTGGATTATAACTTGCCCGAACGTTTTGATTTGGAATATACGGGTGCCGACAACCAGAAACATCGCCCGGTTATGATTCATCGTGCTCCATTCGGTTCAATGGAACGTTTTGTAGCCGTGCTTATTGAGCATACGGCAGGTAAATTCCCATTGTGGTTGACCCCTGAGCAGGTTGCAATTTTGCCTATCAGTGAGAAGTTTAACGACTATGCCCTGGATGTGAAAAAGTTCTTGAAGCAATGTGATATCCGTGCGATTGTAGACGAACGTAACGAGAAGATCGGACGTAAGATTCGTGATAACGAGTTGAAACGCATTCCTTACATGTTGATTGTGGGTGAAAAAGAAGCGGAAAATGAAGAAGTTTCTGTCCGTAGACAGGGCGAAGGAGATAAAGGAACCATGAAATTTGAGGATTTCGCTAAAATTTTAAATGAAGAAGTTCAAAATATGATAAATAAATGGTAACTTTGCGCCCACTTGTAAAAGCATAGCATATATTGGATGTTCTAAAGACAGCTTTTACCTAAAAAGAAAATTAAATTTGGAAGTAATAAAAAAGAAACAAACTGGAAGTAAAGGTTATTTAATGAAAAATGACAGCTTAAAAGGGCAGTACCGGATTAATGAACAGATCCGTGCCAAAGAAGTTCGCATAGTGGGCGATGATGTAGAACCCAAAGTGTATCCGATAGCTCAGGCATTGAAACTTGCCGAAGAGCATGAAGCGGATCTTGTGGAAATCTCTCCGAATGCACAACCTCCTGTTTGCCGTATCATTGATTACTCTAAATTTCTTTATCAGTTAAAGAAGCGTCAGAAGGAACAGAAGGCAAAGCAAGTTAAGGTTAATGTAAAAGAGATACGTTTTGGACCTCAGACCGATGATCATGATTACAACTTTAAATTGAAGCATGCCAAAGGCTTTTTGGAAGATGGCGACAAGGTGAAGGCTTATGTGTTTTTCAAAGGTCGCTCTATATTGTTTAAAGAACAGGGTGAAGTGTTGCTATTACGTTTCGCCAATGATTTGGAAGAGTATGCGAAAGTAGATCAAATGCCTGTGCTTGAAGGTAAAAGAATGACGATTCAGCTCTCTCCGAAGAAAAAAGAGGGACAACAGAAGAAACCTGTAGCACCAAAAGCAGAAGAATAAATGAGTAATGCCGCAGGTATAGTGCATTACCATATATAATTTAATAATTTAAAAATAAGTAAGATGCCAAAGATGAAAACTAACTCCGGTTCTAAAAAGAGATTTACTCTTACCGGAACAGGTAAAATCAAAAGAAAGCACGCTTTTCACAGTCACATTTTGACTAAGAAGACTAAGAAGCAAAAAAGAAATCTGTGCCATTCGACTATGGTTGACGTAACGAATGTGAATCAGGTTAAGGAACTCTTAGCTATGAAGTAAAAAGCGTACAAAGTATTATTAAAGTATTAACCGAATGCATTAGCTTTAAGTCCGCTATGTGAAGTAACGGCGCTAACATTCAAAAAAGAGTAAAACTATGCCAAGATCAGTAAATCATGTTGCTTCCAGAGCAAGAAGAAAGAAAATTTTGAAGTTAACCAGAGGTTACTTTGGTGCAAGAAAGAACGTATGGACCGTAGCCAAGAATACGTGGGAAAAAGGTCTGACTTATGCGTATCGTGATCGTAAGAATAAGAAAAGAAATTTCCGCGCTTTGTGGATTCAGCGTATCAATGCTGCCGCCCGTTTGGAAGGTATGTCTTATTCCAAGTTAATGGGTGCATTGCACAAAGCAGGTATCGAAATCAACCGTAAAGTTTTGGCTGATTTAGCGATGAACCATCCGGAAGCATTCAAAGCTATTGTAACTAAAGCAAAAGTTGCTTAAGTCTATTTAGCAGATAGTTTACAAGGTGCTGATTACGAATGGGTAATCGGCACTTTTGCTTTTTAAGACTATGTAAGTAATGTGAAATATACCACAAGAGGGAAACATTTTCCCGTTTTTCTTTGTTTCTTTCATAGAAACTTACTATATTTGTTGTAGAAAATATAGCCGCATTGATTGGATCGGGAAACTCATCAAGCTATAATGGAATACCGAGACAAGCTTCGTTTCTCAATGGCGGGCCACGCCCTTCGGGGTAACCTTTGAGTCGGTGGATTACAAAGAGGACGAGCGCTCAAATCATGTCATTCGGAGTTTCATCACATCATCGGTGCGGCTTTTTTTAATGAGAAGGAACGGCAACCTTGGTTGCCGTTCCTTTTTTGAATCATGGACTATTTCAGTTTTCTCTGGGCTCACCCGCAAATCATTGG
>NZ_DBDF01000118.1 GCF_002293435.1 Bacteroides sp. UBA939
CATATAGAAACATTTAGTTCCATCGTATAGAAACACTTTGTTTCAATGCAATGGAACTAAATGTTTCTATATGATGGAACTAAACGTTTCACTTGCCGGAACTAAACGTTTCACTTGTTGAAACTAAATATATCACGTAGCGGAACAAGCAAGATCACGTGCCGGAACGAATCACAGCCCTTGCCGGGTTTCGTTAGAACAGGCTCCACGCCACAGTCAGCCCCGCCATAACAATAGCTACCATACTCATCAGCTTGATAAGAATATTCAGACTGGGGCCGGAAGTATCTTTGAACGGATCGCCTACGGTATCACCCACTACAGTAGCCTTGTGAACCTCGCTGCCTTTACCGCCGAAGTTACCTTCTTCCACATACTTCTTGGCATTGTCCCACGCGCCACCCGCATTCGCCATGAAAATAGCAAGCACGAAACCACTGCTCAATCCGCCGATAAGCAAACCAAGTACACCGGGAACACCAAAGATAAAGCCCGTCAGGATAGGAGCAATAATTGCTATCAGCGAAGGAACCACCATTTCGCGCTGCGCACCCTTTGTAGAGATTTCCACACAACGTTCATAGTCCGGTTCCGCCTCGCCGGTAAGGATACCTTTTATCTCCCGGAACTGGCGGCGGACTTCATCTACCATGTGGGCGGCGGCACGTCCTACGGCATTCATGGTCAGTCCGCAGAACAGAAATGCCATCATACTGCCGATAAACATCCCGGCAAGTACTTTCGGATTCATCAACGTAACATCATAATAGTGCATGAAGTCGAAAAAGGTTGCATCCTGCAAAGATACAGCCTCACCATGCGGAAGCGTCAGGTCGGTAGTGCCCAGGCGAGTCAGCCCGATGCGGATTTCTTCTATATAGGATGCAAGCAAAGCCAATCCGGTGAGCGCCGCCGAGCCAATGGCGAACCCTTTTCCGGTAGCAGCGGTAGTGTTACCCAAAGAGTCGAGCGCATCCGTACGCTTGCGGACTTCCTTACCCAAACCGGACATCTCGGCATTACCACCGGCATTGTCGGCAATAGGGCCGTAAGCATCCGTAGCAAGGGTGATGCCTAAAGTGGAAAGCATACCTACGGCGGCAATGCCGATACCGTAAAGTCCCATACCTACATTGGAGAAATCAAATCCGGAAGCAAGCATATAAGAAGCAATGATGCCCACTACCACGGCGAGCACGGGAATAGCAGTGGAAAGCATACCCAAACCGATACCGGAAATAATCACCGTGGCAGGGCCGGTCTTTCCGCTCTCACTCAGTTTCTGAGTAGGCCGATAGGACTGTGAAGTGTAATACTCCGTTGAGCGTCCGATAATGATGCCCACTACCAGCCCTACGATAACAGCGCAAGATACCCAGAGCCAGTTGTCAAGTTTCAACAGCCAGAGTATGAAGAATGTGGCTATCACTATCAGCACAGAACTCAGGTTTGTACCGAAAGCCAGTGAAGCTAACAGGTCTTTCATCTTGGCATTCTCCTTGGTACGCACCGCAAAGATTCCGATGATAGAAAGAAGAATACCTACAGCCGCAATCAGCATCGGGGCGATAACTGCTTTGAACTGCATCAGCGTATCTCCCGTATGAATAAATGCGGCGGCGCCTAAAGCGGCAGTCGCCAGAATAGAACCGCAGTAGCTTTCGTAAAGGTCGGCGCCCATACCTGCTACGTCGCCCACATTATCGCCTACGTTATCGGCAATTGTTGCCGGATTGCGCGGGTCGTCTTCAGGAATACCGGCTTCTACCTTGCCCACCAGGTCGGCGCCCACATCGGCGGCTTTCGTATAGATTCCACCGCCTACACGGGCAAAGAGTGCTTGTGTGGAAGCTCCCATACCAAACGTCAGCATGGTGGTGGTAATGATGCAAAGTTTATGGGTCGGCGTCAGTACATCTTCCGGAACAACGGCATTGAGCAGCAGGTACCAGAAGGAGATGTCCAGCAGTCCTAATCCAACTACTACCAATCCCATTACCGCACCGCTGCGGAAAGCAACGCGCAGCCCCGCATTCAATGAGTCACGAGCGGCATTCGCAGTACGCGCCGAGGCGTAGGTAGCCGTTTTCATACCAAGAAAACCGGAAAGACCGGAGAAGAAGCCACCCGTCAGAAAAGCAACAGGCACCCAAGAGTTTTGAACGCCAAAACCATAGGCCATAATAGAGAAGAGGATAACCAGGCCCAGGAACACCCAACCAACAATTTTGTATTGTTGTTTCAAATAAGACATAGCGCCCTTACGTACGGCGGCGGCAATCTTAATCATCTGAGGCGTACCCTCACTCTCTTTCATCATTTGACGGTGGAAATACCAGGCAAAACAAAGTGCCAGAACAGAGGCAACCGGAATTAACCAAAAAAGCAGTTGATCCATAGCATAATTCATATTAAAAGATTAAAGAATGCTCTAAAAGTATTGATTTGGAACGAGATACGCAAAAAAAACAGGGAGAAAATATATACTTTCTCCCTGGCCTCTATTACTTTTCCGTATCAGCTAATTGATATGGGACTTCAGTATCGTTCATTCGCTGAAACCGCAAACTTCCCCTCCAACCGGATATCCTGCGAAGAGCTTCCAATCATTACGGCAAAAGCGCCCGGTTCTACAACGAAGTGATTATCCTTGTTCCATAGCCCCAACTCTTGCGGGGTCAGTGCAAAGTCCACCTGCTTCTCTTCTCCCGGCTCCAAATGAATACGTTCAAAGCCTCGCAACACTTTCACATAAGTGGTGACAGAACTTACTTCGTCACGCAGGTAAAGCTGAACAACTTCATCTCCGGCAACCTTACCTGTATTTTTCACTCTGCAACTCAACTTCACAGAACCCTGCACACCTATTACCGGATTCTCTATCTTCAAATCACTATATGCAAATGTAGTATAGCTCAAACCATATCCGAAAGGATAGAGAGCGCCGTCCACACGAACACGCCCCTTGGTATCCGAGCCTGGTTTGAAAGGGAAAGCAAAAGGAATCTGTCCGACGGAACGGGGGAATGTCACCGCCAACTTTCCACCCGGATTATAATCTCCAAAAAGAACTTGCGCCACTGCATCACCCATAAATTCGCCGGGAAACCATGCATGTACAATACCCGGAATATAGCGTTCAGCCCAGTTGATGGTAGCGGCACGCCCATCCACCAACAGCAGAACAACAGGCTTTCCGGTTGCGTAGACAGCCTGCAACAGTTTCTCTTGCCGTCCGCATAAATCCAAATCAGTACGGGAATATTCCTCACGCACCGTTTTCTCGTTTCCTCCCAGTACCATGATAGCCACATCCGATTCCTGAGCCAAAGCCACCGCCTCGTCTATCATGGCTTGTTCATCCTTATCCAAAGGAACATCATACAGTTCACTCTCCGGGAAATATTTATCAATAATATCCGCACCCTTCGCATAGCGCACATCCGCACCGGGCAGATATTCCTTTATTCCCTGATACACTGTTTTTATCGGAGCATTGGCAGGGCCATAACGGCAAATCAGATTCTTCACCTCATTAGCATTCGGCCCGATAACCGCTACTTTCTTTGTATTCCTGGAAAGAGGCAAGATATTGTTTTCATTCTTTAATAAGACAACAGACTCCAGCGCAGCCCGCATGGATACCGCTTGATGTTCCTTGCTGTGTACAACCTTTTCCGGAGATTTTGCATCGCCTTTGTATGGATTGTCGAACAGTCCCATCATGAACTTCACCCGCAAAACATCTGTCACCCGGCTGTCAACAGTATGCATGGATACTTTTCCTTCAGCGATAGCCTGACGAAGCGGGCGAATGAATTCTTCGGGAAGAGTAAAATTAGTACGTACATTCAAACCGGCATTTACTACCTGGGCAACTCCATCCACTGCATCGGCAGCTACCTTGTGCTTGGAATGAAGAAATTCCACCGCCTCGCTATCCGATACTACATAACCTTTGAATCCCCATTCATGACGAAGTATTTCAGTCAGGA
The DNA here is from genome assembly GCF_002293435.1 of Bacteroides sp. UBA939. Classification (GTDB taxonomy): domain Bacteria; phylum Bacteroidota; class Bacteroidia; order Bacteroidales; family Bacteroidaceae; genus Bacteroides. The sequence goes on from NZ_DBDF01000118.1 coordinate 3,996, forward strand.
AACGGTAACTACCGCTAACCGGTTCGCCATCATAATCATTGTAGGAACTCATTACTCCCAATGCTCCGGCATCACAAAAGGCTTTACGGAAAGGTTCCAGATAAAGGGTTCTCATCTCACGGGGCGCTACGTGCGGGTCGGTACGGGTTCCTTCATCACGCCCGCCCACAGGAATACTATATACGGCAAAGTGCTTGGGAGTAGATACTAACCCCCGCTCCTGTAATCCGCTGATCATTTGTTTTCCCAGTTCACCCGCATGATAAGGATCTTCTCCATAAGATTCTACTACACGTCCCCAGCGCGGGTCTTGGGCAATATCCAGAATGGGAGAATAAATATTGGTATATCCTAACGCTATCGCCTCTTCGGCAGTGACACGGGCAATCTCGCGGATCAGTTCTTTGTTCCATGCAGCTCCCTGTCCGCACTGTGCCGGAAACATGGTAGCCCGGTCGTGGCAAAGTCCCCGGATACCTTCATTGGTAAAATCAACCGGTATTCCTAAACGGGTTTGTTCTACGAACCACCGCTGGATAGTCTGCCTGTTTTTTACACTGTTTACGTAAGGATAAGATAAAGAAGAAGAGAATCGTCCCAAGCCATTAGCTTGTTCGTCGATATTGGCTATACCGTCTTTCCATATTTCATTTTTCCAATTATCGGTAGGAAGGGAATCTTTCAGAACGCGCCCGGAGCCGTACAAGGTAGTCATCTGGCAGGTTTTTTCCTCCATCGTCATTTGTGCAAGGAGGTCTTTTACTCTGGCGTCAATAGGAGCCGCAGGATCTTCATAGACATCCTTTACTCCGTTCTTGTTAAAATCAATCCAGCCTTTCTTATAAAGGCCGGGATTATTACCTGCATACACACTTGCACAAAGCGATGCGGCAATATACAAAACAAATCTTCTATTCATGGAGATATAATTATTTTCTAAATTAACGGCAAAAAAAAAGGCTATCTATCCCAGACAGCCAATCT
>NZ_DBDF01000108.1:0-9334 GCF_002293435.1 Bacteroides sp. UBA939
TGGGAGGGAGAATTCGTCTCGTGGGACGGGAAAATTCGTCTCGTGAGATGAATGCATCCGTCTCACGAGACGAAATTTTCCATCCCACGGGACGAAAGAGACCGTCCCACAGGAGCTATGAATGTATTTGCCGAAAGGGTTCTTACCAATAGAAGAAGGTCTCCTCCCTCTGCAAGAGAGGAAGGAGACACTTCGAGAAAACCTATTGAAAACTATCGATTTTAACCTGTATTATTCATACTTCAGGAGCTAAAGGAGTTATCAGCAACAAGTTGGCTTAGCCTGTATTATTCATGCAGGCAATAGTCTGCCTGTATTATTCATACTTCAGGCTATAACAGTACTTCAAAAACCGAAGAATAATTATACTTAGCCTGTATGCCTTCACCTAAGTTTTTAGGCAAAGCACCGATACGGAAGAAGTACTTCTGCCCGGCTTTCAGCTTCTTACCTTCATCAGAATTCAAATCCAAAATCAATGTAAAAACCTTAGTTGCATTCAGACTATTATTCTCGAAGTTGATGTCATCTCCTTCAATATTGGCCTCCACACGCGCCAGATTGAAAGAGTTAGATGGATTCTTATCCGACTGGGCAAACAAAGCGATTTTCTCCACCTTGCCGGTATTGTGCCCGTACTGTAACTTGAAAGTGGCCGTAATGGCATTATTCCCTTTCTCCACAGACGCCTCTTTGATACGGATATTTGGAACCACCCTAAAATCGAGCTTATTCTCCCCTTTACGAAACTGATGGCCTTTGATGGTATCTAACTTCACAAAGTTCCCATTGTTCATAATCACATCATAAGTACCGGAGAAAACAAGATTATTCCTGTATTCTCCACTCAACATGAGCTTCCATTGCTGCACTTTGCGAATAGCATAACCGTACTCTATGACTTGCACAGAAGCTGCATCACCGCTCGTACCAATCTCTTGCTGAATCAGTTCGTCTGTCTCCGCATCGATAACCGCACCATATACCTGTGCATCCGGCCCATCAAAATTATCCAGTTCACAGCTTATCATCATACATGCTGCACTGATTCCTGCTATTATATATTTTATTTTTCCCATATTCTGTACTAATTAAAAAGTTAAGGATTCTGAATCATTTGATTAATGGCGTTGCGCGGCACATCTTCATAATATTCAGAGATAGAATAAGTGTTAGGACCATTCAAACTTGCGCCCATGGTTGTTTTACGCACAAAAATCAAGGAAGGGGTTTCATCGCGCAAGTCCAACATCGGGACCAAAATATCATGAGAGAAGTTGTTCATCAATGTATGTACCACTCTCCAACGGCGCAAGTCCCAAATGCGGATATTCTCAAAGGCAAGCTCCACGAAGCGTTCGTTTCTCACATTCTCTCTTGTCAGTTCAATTTCATTGGTGTGAGCGGCCCGCTTACGAATATCGTTCAAAGCCTTTTCAGCCAACGTTTTATCGCCCAGCTCACTTTCGCATACGGCTTCTGCATAGTTCAACAGTACTTCTCCATAACGGAACACAATGTAGTCCAATGTCGTTCTATGATATTGCGCAGGCATACTTTCGCTGATCATCTTTCTCATAAGGAAGCCCGACATGGAATGTGTTCCATCACCCGGCCAGAAAGCGGATACCTGATGTTTCTCACCCCCCAGAGAATAATATGTTTTACCATCTTTCCCGGTCACTGTGGTCGGTACGCGATACAACTCAGTTCCATCGGGTTGAATCACCCCACCCTGCATCACGATTTTAGTCCCTTTCCATTCTGTACCGGGAAGAATGATAGAAGCCCATAAACGCGCATCCTTTGCCTTCTTCGCATCACCATAGGCTACTCCGTTAAACAAATCATAAGGAGTATCCTGGCTTACTTTGATATAGTCATTGTAGCCATTATCAAAACCGGCATTAGAATAATTATCACTGATGCGCGTCTTGACCTTTGCATCCGAACGGACACCCGGAAGATCCGTATAGTCTTCATAAGCATCTACCAAATTAAGCGCAGGAGACATCTTACCTTGTCCCTGTGTTTGATAAGGTTCGATAAAGTAATTCAGGCTACTGGCAAATCCAGACCCTTCCTTTACAATACCTTTAATAAAGATAGCCTCTCCGTCTGTTTGATCCGGATTGATAAAAATACTACGATAATTTTCTTCCGCTTCCTTCGGAGTAGCAGGATTGGGCTTATACAGTTGATGATTCGATTCGGTCATAATAGCCAGTGAAGCATCGATACAATGCTGGTAGAAGTAAGCCGCATCACTGGACTTCATTCCTGCCAGTCCTTTAGTAACAGCTTCGCCATCCATTGGAGCCAGTTCGCCGAACTTGGCTATTGACGCAGCATACAAAGCTGCACGTGATTTCAAAGCTAACGCCGCCCATTTAGTTGCCCGTCTATCCGAGCGCTCTGCCGGAAGTTGTGCCACAGCAAGGTCGCATTGCTGCATGACGTAATCCCAAGTATCATATTCCGTACTGCGCGGAACAACCAAAGCATCCGGATTGGCCGGATCATACTCCTGTAATTCCTTAATCAAAGGAACTCCACCGAACTTTTCTGCCAAATAGAAATATACATAGGCAGTCATAAAGGCAGCTTCACCTGCTAACTCTGCTTTTTCACTATCGCGGATATCCAACGTAGGAATAATACTTTTCAGCAAGTTGATGTTGCGAAGCGTCTTATACCCATAATTGAAATAATCGGCCCGGATGACGTATCCCGGTGACTGTTCACCCCACTGGCTTTGAACAGCCTCCTCACAGATATTAGCATACCACAACAGACCTATATTCCCTGTCGGGTTATTAAAACCTCCTTCTCCCGTAGTACCCGGCATGAACATATAATCTTCAATGGGCAAATCGCGGTAAATAGTTGCCATAAAAGCCTTTGCTCCGTTAGGATTGTTAAACAGTTCATTAGGAGTTATCTTGTTGTTAGGCTCAATGTCCAGCAAGTCCGCACATGCTGTAAATACAACCGACAGACCGATTATCAAGTAATAATTTATATTTTTCATCTCAAACGTATTTTATATTAGAAGCTAACATTTACACCAAAGTTGATCGAAGAAGACAAAGGATAGTTCATCATACGATTGTCCTGTCCGGCTGTTTTCTCCGGATCCAGTTTCAGATCCTTCTTCAGATAAGAGTCACAGAATGTGAAGATGTTATACGCATTGACATAAACACGCAAATGCTGCAAACCTACATAGTTAATCCAACGTTGCGGCAATGTATACCCCACCTCAATACTTTTCAAACGGAGATAGCTACCGTCCACCGTGTTACGGTCTGTTTCCTGTGCATTGTTGCCCATCGGATTGTAATTGGCTACACGGGCAGCCGGATACTTCCCGGAAATCCATTTACTATTGGCATCGAAAGGATCCTCCCTGTGCCATCTGTCATACAAATAAGCGGATGAGTTACCTTCCCAGGGAGCATAATTACGCAAGTTATCAGGTATCTGGATTGAATAACATGCAGCACCCTGGAATAAAGCCATGAAGTCAAACCACTTCCATTCGGCTGTCAACGTGACTCCATAGTTCAGGGCCGGCATGTTCAAACCATAATATTTCGGTTTCAGGTCATTACCATCAATATAGCCGTCGCCATTTACATCTTCCAGATAATAATCACCCGGCAGAATCATAGTATTACCCCTGTCACCACTTTGTACAGATGCATTATAAATCTGGTCATAATTATGGAACTGTCCTGCCGTGGTATAACCCCAACCAATACCGTTCCAACGTCCTTCTGTCGCAGCTCTCCAAACATCCCAGCTACTTTCATAAGCGCCATGTATCAGGCGTGTCATCTTACTACGGGCAAAGTTGAAGTTGCCCTGTATGCCATACGATACTTCACCAATCTTGTTTCTGTGCCCTAAAGTGAACTCGATGCCTTCCGTTCGATCGGCATTCAGATTCTCTTCCGGCAGAGAGGCGCCAAATGTATTGGTCAACTGGCTGCCTCTTGTGGCAAGGAGACCATCTCTTTCACGGCGATATACATCAAATGTAAAATCCAGCAGACCATCCCATAAAGTAATATCTACACCGAGGTCGTACGTGCGTGTCGTAATCCAGGTAAGATCCTTGTTGATAAGCGCCGGAGTCTGAACACCATTCGTTTGCGTACCATCGACAAACTCATATCCCCTCGATCCCATAGTAAAACCTTCCATGAACTGGAACTCATTACCGGCATCAATACCGGTTTCTCCGTACGAGGCTCTCACTTTCAGGTTGCTGACAAAAGGTATATTGTCTTTAATAAAGGATTCCTCCGACATTCTCCAACCGGCACTCACTACCGGGAAGAATCCCCAACGTTTATCCGGAGCATAACGGTAAGAACCATTGTAACGGAAAGCTCCTTCCAGCAAATACTTACCTTTATAGTCATAATTCAAGCGTCCCAGATAAGAAATGTTAGCCGTTTCTCTATAACCACCCGAATTCTGAATATTACTTTGTGACCCCAGATCCAGGATAGGTTTAGAATATATATCATACTCGCGCGTGGCAGATATATTATCATTCCAACCGTAATTCATCTCGTACATACCCATCAGGGAAATATTATGATCCCGTGCGATTGTGGTACCATAGGATAATTGTGCCTGAATATTAAGGTTATTACCATCATTCATACTCACATATAAGCTACTCGGGTCGTTGATCGTTTTCGAAACATCGTATGAAGCATTTTGTGAGTTATAACTGTATAACTGATAAAGTTTTCGCTCATGCGACGTACGGCCATCGCTGGCATCATAAGAAGTCATCAATTTTGCTTTCAATCCCTCCACCCAGGGAACATCGTAAGTCAAAGTAGCAGACGACTGCAGGCTTCGCCCCCTGCTTGTATTCATACCGGTAAGGTCACCGTTCATCCCTGCCACAGGATTATCCAGAAAAGGATATGCAGCATTATAATAGTCGGAATTATTATTAGCATACAACCCGGAGGTAGGCCTCATCAAAGTAGATTTAAAGAGCAGGTCAAACACTCCCTGAATAGGTGCATTCGTTACGTCATACCTTCCGGACACATTAACTTCTGCCTTGAGGTATTTGGATAATTCCGCCGTAAAATTACTACGCATAGTATACCTCTCGTAATTAAAGTCACCTCCTTTGGTCAGGTCACCATCACGGGCATATCCAAAGCTGGCATAATAAGTCATTTTATCACCACCGCCTTCAACAGAAAGTGTATGTTGCTGACTGCCCGCACTCTTTTTGAACACAGCGCCCAGCCAGTCTGTGCTTTCGTAGCCAAGACCACCAGCCTTCCACTTGGCAAGTTCTTCAGGCGTAATGTTAGGTCCGGTACCCGCATTCATAGAAAGCTCGTTGGAGATTTCCGCATATTGAGCAGCATTCATGACTTCCAACATGGAGGTTGGAAAGATTGCAGTGAATGAACCGTTATAATTGAAGCGGGCTTTTCCTTTTCTCCCTTTCTTTGTAGTAATAATCACCACACCATTAGCAGCATTCATACCATAGATAGCAGCTGCACCATCCTTCAGGATAGAGATGTTTTCAATGTCTTCCGGATTTATACGCTGGAATTCAGATCCGCCATCGCCGCTATCGCGAACAACCCCATCAATGACATATAACGGACTGCCAAAGCCACGAATCTGTACCATAGAACTAAAAGAACCGGGCTGACCGTCTTGCTGACGGACTTGTACACCGGCAATTTTTCCTTGCAAGCTTTGAGCTACGCTGGTGCTCTTGGTTGTCAGAACCTTATCACCACTGAGGGTAGAAATAGCCCCCGTGAGCGTCTGTTTCTTCTGTGTACCATATCCCACAACCACAATTTCGCCCAAAACAGCTTCATCTTCTTCAAGTACTATTCTGACGGAGCTTTCACTTCCGACCTTGATTTCCTGTGTTTGGAAACCAACATAAGACACCTGAAGAATAGCGTTCTTCTCAAGATTTTGCAATACAAATTCACCAGATATATCAGCCACGGCATTTTTATTACTGGCTCCTTTCACTACAATTGTTGCACCGACCAACGGATTACCTTCCTGATCAATTACTTGTCCCTTAAACTGCTCATGTTGTGCATATACCATCGTGGTACACAGCAACATGATACATCCAAACAGAGTACGTGCTAAATGATTTATGTGTTCTATCATATTAATAAAAGATTTTAAATGTTATAATTACATATAGTAGATGTTACGTTTCCACTTCTCCCAGTGGATAACATTAAGGGTGTTGTCATTTCATCTCTTCTCTTTTGACATAGGCATTTTATTTAATGGTTAACGTTCTTATTTTATTGTTACGTAACGAAAGTCATGTTTATCTGCTTCCGGAAGAACCGGAGCCTCCAGACGATTATCTACAATACGATCCCAGTACTGGCTCAAATCCAAAGTTTTACCTTCTTCGACCACAAATTCATTTATCTCTGTTTCCCTCTTCTCTGATGTAGAAAGTCCGGCGGGTTCTGATATTACTTTATTGAAACTAATCCGTTCTTTACTATACTTCTTCGTTATCTTGAGGGTGATAGACTTCTTTTGGGGGTCAGCAACTACAACTCCCCAAAAATTTGGATAGAACAGAGGAATATTAATTGTTTTATCACTGGTCACAATAGGAGCCAGACGTAACTCTTTCCGGGGGATATTAATACCGGCACCTGCCAATACGTCTGTAGAGAACCAAGTCACCGGCGCTGTCATATAGGTAATATCACTGGGATTCCACAAGTTTTGTGTCCATGTCCAGCCTTTACGCAAATGTACCAGTTGGATGTGCTTCATGATATCCATTGCATCTTCATAAAATCCAGCCTGCATGCCTGCCAAAGCTGTATAACTTTCCAGATAGAAAGGCCAGCACTGTGAACCTTTATTGTCAATACCCCGATTCAGATTGATATCCCACACCTTGTTAGCATAATAATCGGGTGATTTGGAAAGTGAAATCTTGCATTGCGATACAACAGATGCTTTTACAATATCCATGGGGTAAATATCGCCCCATCCACAATAGCGACTCAGGAACTGACCGGCCAACTGACCTGTAAACAGTACATTATCGAGTCTTTTAGAACCGTCCGGTTCACAACCATAGGCAAAGAATCTTCCGTTCCACAACTTCGCAAGAGCTTCTTTCTGCGATGCTGCAAACCATTTTTGTGACAGTTCTATTATTCTTTCATTTCCTACAGCTTTTCCTATTGCTTCATAAGCTTTCAAAGTTGTCAGCCACACTCCCGCATAATAAGAATATAAAGGAGGGTGCACAAAGTCATCATAAGTAGTAGGGCCAACAGGAATGGTGCTACCTTCGGGTGCCCGGCTATATAAAAAAGCCATCGCTCTATTTATATCCGTCAGGTGGCTTTTCAGATATTCAATATCCCCTGTCTGCTCATAGTCCTTAACAAGTTGTATGATCCAGCCCGAAGAATTATCCAGCATCCAGCCTTTTTCTGTCGGTACACGTCCACCTACGCTACCCATACCTACATAATAATGCCCGATAAAATGGAGTATATATCCTTCCGGATCCATTGAACCCGCAAAGATGTCCATCTCCGAACGATCTAACTGAGTAAAGAACTTCTGATAGAAAGGATGCGAACTCAGGCGTTGGTCCATTGTTCCGGCAAAGCCGCCCATAGCTCCTTCATTTACCATCACGTCTCCCCCTTTGGTTAGTACCATATTAGTGTAAATAACGTACCCACTATTAATCAGTTTAAATTTATACCAACCGGGAAGAGAACTATCAAGAACAGGTTTCTGCCATTCTGTAGTTTGCTGGGCAATTCTCGCCCTGTTAGATGTGGCATAGCGTAGCATCGTTCCCATATTACTGAAGTAATTATGGTAGAATTTATTATAGTCGGCTCCGCATGGCCAATAACTTCCAATAGAAGCTACCGTTGCATCAATATGAAGTTCCGGAGCATACCATGCCAACATAAAACGAATTGTTTTCTTCTGTCCCGCTTTCAATTGGGTTTTAACAGCCAATACTGATGCGGAAGAAGACTGCGCCTGTTCCGTTAATACAGTCTTTGCCGGTGATGAAATGAATTCACCATTTGACCTGAACTGTTCCCAAGCATCACCGTCCGTATGGCAGGCTGGAAGGTAGGATATGTTTTTTTCTCCTTCCACAGCAATCACAACCTGATTCACATAATTCTGGAAAGTCAGTTTACGAGGTTGCAGACTATCCGCTGCATATTGTATCAGACCTTTCAGATTATCTAACTGATAAGGTTCTACATACGTTTTTGCTTTCTCACGCAATGGCCAGTTCTCTCCATTATTCAGATTGGCTCTTCCTTCACTCAGCAATTGTCCATTATCAAATCCTTTCAAACTTTTCGGGTCTTTGAACATTCCGATAAAATCTTCCCAAGAGAAAGCCAACGATGCTTCCATATCTTCCTGAGATACTAAATCGACCTCAAACCACACGACAGGCAAAGAAGAGTCTTTCACATTGTGCGGAACCAATCCGGAATAAGCACGGATAACGGGGACTACTTTCAGGTTATTACCCTCATAACTTAACTCGGCAGTCGGAAACAATCCTTTATATTGAGTATGTTGCACTCCTTTCATCCCACACAAAGTGGCATTGTCTCTAACTAAACGGAGTGCTTCCTTTTCACTCCCTTTTCGTGTCCATAGAGAAAAGAAGGAATATTCCGAGCGTTTGATAGGAGTATGAATATTATTAATTCCTATTCTTGTGAATCTACCACTCGGAGCAAAATTAATATAGCCAACTCCAATACCTCCTAAAGGGACTCCACTTACATCCTCGTGATCTTTTAACGAGAGGTAATCATAATTGGTTTTTCCACCTAATATTCCATTTTGAATGCTGAATTTGGTATTAGCCTCTTCGACACCATAATTGTTCTGATTTTCTTCTTGCCCATGCAGTGCAAACGCTCCTGCAAGACAAAAGGCCAAAGAGACAAAGGTTCTTTTATTCATACTTGTATTTTTAAAGATTAATAATAGAGCTTGGAATCTATTTCTGCTTTCGTTATCGTTCGAAGACAAAAATAGGCGCTGATAGATTACAATAGCGGTTACATTAAGGTTAATTGGAGGTTAATTCTACAGGTTAGTTTATTAATTATCCGATTAATTAAGGGAAATATGTGTTTTAAACCTAAAGCTACAGGTACAAAGAAGACTGTCTCAAAATATAGAGACTTAAGTAGCTGTTCATAATTAGTTTATACTATGAATGATAATATAGCGAAACGGAATCTCAATCCGGTTGCTGCGCAAT